>DASXLG010000288.1 GCA_036496425.1 Terriglobia bacterium
GGTTGTCGAACTTCACGTCGTCGCAAAGCAGCCTAACAGCATTATCCCCCACCTGACGGAACAGATAGGCCTGACCATCCTCGGCGCGAAAGAGGTGGGCCAGATATACCTCGGTTACCCGGCAAGGCGCCTCGACCGGCGCCTACGTCTGGATGGGCAAGTTGAAGGAAGCCGGCGACATCCATCCGCCGGGCACGATCCATTTCCGGCCCGATAATGGGGAGGAATGGTCGACGAACCTGCGGCCCGACTTCTCGTTTACGGACCCAAACGGCAATATCTGGCATCTGCGGACGTGATGGGAACACGGGCTAAAGCCCAATGCTGCAAGGTTTTCTGGGAAGGACTCGGGGTGGTTTCTAGCTTGGAGATCAGCGGGGCAAGGACAGCATGCGGTTCGGCATTGGTCGGATGACAGCGAAGCACGTCTCGCCATCCACGCTGATTGATGTCGTCTTGTCGCCGTTACTGGCGCGTCCCATCGAGGATCGTACGGGACTCACGAAACATTACGACTTCACGCTTCAGTGGACGCCCAATGTCGGTGAGGGCAGAGTCGGCCCGTTTGGAATCACTGGTCCGACCACCGCTGCCGGTCCAGTTGCGGCACCCGCAGCACAGCCTGGACCATCACTTTATACCGCCCTGGAAGAACAACTGGGGCTGAGGTTGGAGTCAACACGAGGCGCTGTGGATGTGATTGTGATCGACCACGCAGAGAAGCCGGACGCGAATTAACCTGCTGTGGCGATCCTTGCCGGCCCATGACGCTGATGACGCAGTCACACGGTAGGATCTATAGTCTGTTGTGGTGGATGTCCTAGCACATGGCCTTTGGGGTGGCGCACTGCTCGGTAGCAAAAGCGCACGGCACTGGCGCTTGGCGTGCCTGCTCGGAGCGGCACCGGATCTTATCGCATTAGGTCCTTTCACCGTTTGGCAGATACTCATCTCAGGTTCCGGAGATTTTCCGCCTTACGTGTACACGGCGTACAACGTCACGCACAGTCTAGTGGTGTGGGCCGTTGTGGCCGCAACCATATGGTTGTTTAGAAGTGAATTCCCTTGGATCTGGTGCGCTTGGGGGCTGCATGTCCTGTGCGATATACCGCTGCATGAGACCAATTTATTGCCTACGCCTTATCTGTGGCCCTTCAAAACACACTTTATCAATGGTGTCCATTGGGGCCAATTCTGGCTGATGGTTCTGAACTGGGCGGCGCTCACTATCATCTACGCGACATATGTGGTGCGGAAGCATCAGTATGGATTATGGGATGAGTCAACCCGATCTGTTCAGATCCTGGGGCATCAGCCATGCGGAGAAACCGAGCGAGAACTGACCTGTAGCGATCCTGCCAGCCAATGATTCATCACGCATCGTGTCTTCGTCCGTTCTTCGCGCCGGTGACTTGGTTTTAGCCTTCTTCATAACTTTTTGTCTCGGAACGCGGCGGCTGGCGCGCGCTTATGATTCTTGTTCTTTCAGCAATTTCAGCATAACAGACAACCAAGAAACGATATCGATCCGATAGGCCGAGGGCCACATAACGGCGTTCAGATGCCGGATGATCCAGATCGGGCATATTCATGGACAATGGATCGGCAAATATGGTCACGGCTTCTTCAAAAAGAGAAACCGTGCTTTTCGACATTTGATTTCGCTTTCTCGGCGTCCCCCTCAAAGTGGTAACCCACTTGCTCATTCCACTCGGAAGACTTTCATCACCCCATCGCCCAAATGGTTCATGTCAAGACAGTTGTTTTTCCGGATACTCGTACGGGCCTCTCATTCGATAGCCCAGGTCTCGGACAGCACCTCCGCCTGCTCGAGCACAGTTTGTGTCGCTTTCTCCTGCTTGTCCGGTGGATAACCGTATTTGCGCAAGATGCGTTTTACCAGGACACGGAGTTGGGCCCGCACGTTGTCTCGGATCGTCCAGTCGATCGTGACGTTCTTCCGAACCATGGCGACCAGTTCTCTGGCGATCGTTTTGAGCGTGTCATCCCCGAGGATTTTGACAGCGCTGTCGTTCGTTTCGAGCGCGTCGTAGAAAGCGAGTTCCTCGTCGGAGAGTCCGAGTTTTTCGCCTCTTGAATTGGCGGCGCGCATGTCTTTGGCGAGGTCGATCAGCATTTCCAGAACCTGCGCAGTCTCGATCGCGCGATTCTGGTATTTCCGAATGGCGGTTTCCAAAAGCTCCGCGAAAGACCGAGCTTGAACGACGTTGCGCTTCACTCGTGATTTGATCTCGCCCTTAATCAATTTCTGGAGTAGTTCCACGGCCAGGTTGCGCTGGGGCATGCCACGCACTTCCGCCAGAAACTCCTCCGAGAGAATGGATATATCGGGCTTCTTGAGACCGGCTGCAGCGAAGATATCCACGACCTCATCGGACGCAACCGCTTTCGAAATGATCTGCCGGATGGCGAGATCCAGCGCCTCGTCCGTCTTGCGTTCGCCAGGTGCGTTTTTGGCAAGAACGGCGCGCACGGCTTGGAAGAAACCGACATCGTCGCGGATCCGCAGCGCTTCTTCATGCGGGACGGCGAGCGCGAATGCCTGGGACAAGTCGGTCACCGCCCGCAGCAACCGCGCCTTGCCGTCCTCCTGAGCGAGGATATGCTCCTGGGCTGCAGGCAAGAGTGAGAGCCGGGCTTGCGGAGTGCCCGTAATCCATGCACTCCAATCGAAACCGTGGAACAGGCCCTGGCAAACTTCATACTTCTCGAGCATCAAGGCGACGGCTTCGGACTGGTCCAGCGCTGTCTTTCCCTTGCCGCCGGCTTCTGTATACGTCGCGAGGGCCTTCTTCAGTTCGTCTGCCAGGCCGAGGTAATCCACCACGAGCCCGCCTGGTTTGTCTTTGAAGACTCGATTGACTCGTGCGATCGCCTGCATCAGCCCATGTCCGCGCATCGGCTTGTCCAGATACATGGTGTGGAGGCTTGGCGCATCGAAGCCGGTGAGCCACATGTCGCGCACGATCACGATCTGGAAATGATCGTTGGGATCACGGAACCGGTTCGCAAGGTCTTCGCGGCGCGATTTATTGCGAATGTGCGGCTGCCATTCCAGGGGATCCGACGCGGAACCTGTCATCACGACCTTGAGCATACCGTGCTCGTCATTCTCGCCGTGCCAACTGGGCCGCAGAGCGACCAGTTCCCGATACAACTCGACCGCGATTCGACGGCTCATGACCACGATCATGGCTTTGCCTTGCATCGCCGCAAGCCGGTTCTCGAAATGCTCCACAAGATCGCGCGCTATTAGTTTGATGCGGTTCTCGGAGCCGACGACGGCTTCGATTTGAGCCCATTTGCTTTTGAGTTTTTCTTTGCGTTCGACTTCTTCGCCTTCGGTGGCCTCTTCGAACTGCGGATCGATCTTGGGGCGTTCCGATTCCTTCAACTCCAGCTTGGCGAGCCGGCTCTCATAATAGATCGGCACCGTCGCGCCATCGGCAACGGCTCGCTGGATGTCATAGACACTGATGTAGTCTCCAAAGACCGCGCGGGTATTGGCGTCGGCTTTCTCGATCGGGGTCCCGGTGAATCCGACGAACGATGCGTGCGGCAAGGCGTCGCGCATGTGCCGCGCGAACCCGTCGATGAAGTCATATTGGCTGCGATGGGCTTCATCGGCAATCACGACAATATTCCGCCGGTCCGAGAGTATGGGGTGGCGGTCCCCTTTCTCCTCCGGAAAGAACTTCTGGATGGTCGTGAAGATAACGCCACCGGAGGCAACGGCCAGCTTGGATCGAAGATCGGCGCGGTCCGCGGCCTGAACCGGCGGTTGACGCAGCAAATCGCGGCAGCGAGCGAACGTACCGAACAGCTGGTCGTCCAGATCGTTGCGATCCGTAATGACAACGATGGTCGGGTTCTCCATCGCCGGATGCAAAATGATCCGCCCGGCATAGAAGACCATGGTCAGGCTCTTGCCCGAGCCCTGGGTGTGCCACACCACGCCGACGCGCCGATCGCCGGGACGGCCCTCGCTCGTCGTCGATGTATGCGTGATCTCCAGGGACGGCAAAACCTCAACAAATTCAGCAATGACTTTCAGCCGGTCTTCGTCCTCGCTGGCGAGTTCGATAGGCTTGAATTCCGCATTGAGCGGCCGCAGCGTGATACGCTCATGACGCCAGAGCTGGCCATCACGGATCTTGGTGCTCTCATAACGCTTGACCGTGTAACGATGCCCGGTTTCGGGATCGAGGGCATCGCGTAATTCGACAAGCACAATCCTACCCTGCCGCGAACCTTCGACTGGAGCACGGAACAGGCACCATGAACCATCCGGAATCTGCGGTTCCATCGAGCGGCCGGCAACCTGCGCGACAAACATTCCAGGCTGCAACCGGCGTGTCCCGACAGCCACCCACTCGAAATCTTCAGGACGAAAACTGTGCGGATCGCCGAACGCGCCCGCAGCCGCGCGGAGTGGAACGAGGGGCACGGTAGTACGGAATCGCTCCGCCGGATCGTTAACGAGACGGAGCGAACGAGCCGGTTCTGCCGCCCGCAGGGTCTGCTCGACGGCAACATTCACAGCATGAAACTGGTGATAGCCCGCCATCTTCTTAGTGAGCTTGCCTCTGCCTCCATCGGCGGCAGTGTCCTCGAACACGATGAAGTATCGAAGCAAGTCGAGAAAACGCCGTTTCTCGAAAACGCCTTCCAGAACCACCTGAAGCTCGGAAAGTTTCGCCGAAGCATCCTCGTTTCCAGTGATTGTGCGCCAGGGTTTAAACCACTCTTTGCCGGCACCTAACGATCCGATCCGCGCCTGAACGCCATCCGAGGCGACCAGCGCAGCGTTGGTTGCGAACAGTTCCGGGATCTGCGCCTGGTATGTCTGAAGCTGCTGGAATGCCGACCAGACGGTGGCGTTCTCGCCGGCCGCGTTCTTCAACTCGAGTACGGCCAGCGGCAATCCATTGATGAACAAGACGACGTCCGGACGGCGCGTATGCCGGCCATCCGACACGGTGAACTGATTGACTGCAAGCCAGTCGTTGTTATCCGGAGTGTCGAAATCGATGACGCGCGCCTGCGCCCCGGCAATCGAGCCGCCTTTGCGGCGGTATTCCACATTGATGCCATCGACAAGCATTCGGTGCACGGCGCGGTTGCGCTCGACGAGAGACGGCGCATCGCTTCGCGTGAGCTTCCGGTAAGCATCTTCGACCGCTTCCGGCGGAAGATCCGGATTCAGCCGCGCGAGCGCGCGTCGAAGGCGGCCATCGAGGAGAACATCGCGATACGCCGGATCGGCGCGCTCAGCGCTAGGCTCACCTGCCGCAATGAGCGGCCCATGGAGCACGGTGTAACCGAGCGATTCCAGCCAGGCAAGGGCGGCCTCTTCGACGACGGATTCCGTAAAGCCGGCGTTCACGCGCCGGCTCCTTCTGCCGAAGCTGTGGAGGCTTCGGTCCCCGCTTCGGCATCAGGCAGTTGCACGCGCAACCACGCCACCAAGCGCTCAGCCACGGAGTCCGCTCTTCCAGACACAATTCCAAACTGCACGAGCACACGCTTACAAGCGACCTTCAGTCTTGCTTGGATCGGTTCTCGATCCTTCCAATCCAATCCGATGTTTTGTTCTGCGGTTGCCAGAAGCGAATCAATAAGCTGCTTTCCACCTCCATCGCGAAGCGTCGGATCCAGGCCTTCGGCAGTCAAGAACGCCTCGACGCCGACGCGGACGATCTTGAGTTCGCCCTCATACTGCGGTACCAATTCCGTCACCGGGCCGACTGCAACCGGAATCGCAGGAATCTCAACAGCCGCTCGAACAGCCGCTTCTTCAGCCTCTTCGTCGGTCTCTACGACTTCTTCAACGGCGCGTTCAGCCGTCTTGAGCAATTCGACGTAAATCGTTCGATCAACTCCATAGAGGAGTCTGCTCGGCTCGACACGGATCTCAATGGCTTCTGTCCTCTTCTTTGTGTACACCGAGAAGACCACTACGGGGCGATCGCCATCTTCGTCAATCCGTACGTCAACGTTCACAGCGCTGTCGATGCGGTCATTGAGATGGGGAAAGTTTTCGTATGGTTCACGCGTCGCAATCAGATCGGGCTGCTTTCCTTCAAACGCATTCAGGAGTACGCCGACGATCGCATCGCCCGTGTGCAGAAAAGCCCGTGCATGATCGGCCGTCACTGCATCGAGGAAGCCATCCTTACCGTGTGCCAGAGGCCCTGTCTCGTTGCGCATATCCGACAGAGCGTCGGCTAATTTGTTAAATCCCGAAAGTATCTTATCTAGTTTGTTAGCTCCCCTGCTGTTTCGTAAACCCAACGGACTGAGCGCAGAAACGAGCAACTCCGTTGTGGAGGGTGTCGAAGAAGACATCGGCTCTCGAAACTCGCCCATGATCGTCAGGCAAACGCTCTCAATGAACGATTTGACATGTTCGACCATGCCGTGTCCGTTCCCATCGAAGCACGCCTTCAGCGCCTCGTGACACTTTGCAAGTGTGGGCGCATCCGGCCATCGTTGCTGCGCCCGCAAGTAGTTTGGCGCGAGCGCGTCGAGATCAGCCATCAGTTACCACCCCCGATGAACCGCTCCGCATTCTCGATCCGCAACTCGCCTGAAATCAGTTTCGGCAGCAGGGTATCACGTAAGGCTTCCAAGTCGCGGTTCTCAAGCAGGTTTCGAAATCCTCTGTCGAATAGAGGACCGGCAATCTGATTCCAAGCCTGAATCAATCGATCGTCTGGTCGTGCAACGAGCAATCGTTTAAGATCGTCAACCGTTACATGGCCGAGCCCAGTGGTTTGTTTGTTCCGTGCGATCTCTGCGAAGATTGGTTTGAGGAACTTGAGCGTTGAAAGAATAAATGGCCCTTCATTGGGACCGCGTGGCAATACTCGAAAGATGTGTTGATTGAGCCATGCTGGGCCGTGGGGCCAAACGAACGTGTCAATCGAAGTGTCTGGATTTCCAGACCATGAGAATAGAATATCGCCGGTGCCTATTCGGAACTTCTCAGGCATGTCCACGTTAGAAAACCTAGTTTGCGATGTTACGCCGGCTTTCAGTTCAGCAATCTTGATGATCGGGAGCCCTTTCCGGTCACTTTTGGGCTGGAATGTTGCATATGCAGCGCCATTTACATAGGTCGCAATGTCATAGACCGGAGTGTGTTGCCAACCCTTAGGAATCTCTCCAAGCGCAGACTGTTCAAAGGAATCCGGGAAGAGCTCCGCGAGATGCTGAGGCAATTCGGGGTCGCGGCCTTCAGCCTTAGTGCGGACGGGCGCGAAGTCCACGAACCACGACTTGAAGAGGACCCGCACCATCGCCTCCAGCGTTTCGTTCATCTGCTGGTTCAGTTGGATCTTGTCGTCAAGCGTGCCGAGGATGTGGGCGATAGCGCCCTGTTCTTCCATTGGCGGCAGGAGAATCGGAAGTTCGAGTTGTGCCGTGATCCCCAGGTAGGCGCGAGTTGAGCCTTTCTGCCCCCACGTCTCGAAAAGGCTCTGAAAGTCGTGGCTGTCGAAGTACAGCTTCAGGTATCGATTCGACAATCGCTTGCTGTCCTTCACCCTGTAGTACGTTACTTGAGGGGTAAGGATCAGGAACGGAACATCCAACTCGCCAACTATCGCCGTTCGCCCCATAGTGGCCTTGTGCGAGATAAGGACGTCACCCCGTAATGCAAATCCCTTTCTCAGTGATCGAGCTTGTTGCTCGTCGATGAATGTGCAGTTCTTCGTGTCAACTCGCCCATTCGCTAGATCCGACGCCATGATAAATGGTATGCCGCGGTCGACGAAGTCAGAGGTCTTCGGATGAATCTCGCCGTGATTCCCGTCCATCGGGCGCTCCAGCACGCCCTCGTCCACAAGCTGCTTGACCGTTGCTGTTCGCCACTCAACCGCCATATCCAAGTTCCTTCAGGTTGGTGGTAATGACCTGATCCAGCTTTGCCCCCTCGGCCTGTTGTTTACGCAGACTCGCACTGAGACGCGTCATCTTGTCTTCGAACGGCTCGCCATCGTCCTCGGCGGCTTCGGCGCCGATGAAGCGACCGGGGGTGAGTACGTGGCCCTGCTTGCGAATATCCTCGAGCGTCGCGCGGATGCAGAAGCCGGGTACATCGGCGTACTCGCTGGCGTCCTTGTCGTCACGCCAGGCGTGGTAGGTTCCTGCAATCTTCGCGATGTCGCCGTCGCTCAGCTCACGGTGAACGCGGTCGACCATCGAGCCCAGTTTGCGTGCGTCGATGAAAAGCGTCTCGCCGCGCCGGTCGCGGAAGCGTCCGTTCTTCTTGTTGCGCGCGATGAACCACAGGCAAACCGGGATCTGTGTCGAGTAGAAGAGCTGGCCCGGCAGAGCGACCATGCAGTCCACAAGATCCGCCTCGATGATCGCCTTGCGGATCTCGCCCTCGCCCGATTGGTTAGATGACATCGAGCCGTTGGCGAGCACGAACCCGGCGAGTCCGGCCGGGGCCAGGTGATAAATGAAGTGCTGTACCCACGCGTAGTTGGCATTTCCCGCGGGCGGCACACCATAGACCCAGCGTTTATCGTCTTTTAAAAGCTCCCCGCGCCAGTCGCTATCGTTGAACGGCGGATTCGCGAGGACGTAGTCGGCTTTGAGGTCGGCGTGTTTGTCGTTATGAAAGGTATCGCCATGGGCAATCTGTGCATCGATGCCGCGAATGGCGAGATTCATCTTGGCTAGCCGCCAGGTGGTGTAGTTAGACTCCTGACCGTAGATGGAAATGTCGCCAAGTTTGCCGCTATGCGCTTCGATAAACTTCTCGCTGCTGACAAACATCCCTCCCGAACCGCAGCAGGGATCATAAACACGTCCTTTATAGGGCGCGAGCACCTCGACCAGCACGCGCACCACCCGCGACGGTGTATAGAATTGTCCGCCACTCTTCCCTTCGGCGCTGGCGAAGCGGGCAAGAAAGTACTCGTAAACGCGGCCGAGCGTGTCCTTCGCCCGATCGGCGGTGCTGCCGAGCGCGATGTCACTTACCAGATTGATGATCTGACCGAGGCGCTGCTTGTCGAGACCGGTTCGGCCGAAATCCTTGGGCAGCACACCCTTGAGCGACGGGTTATCCCGCTCGATTGCAGTCATGGCGTCATCGACCGTAGTGCCGATCGTCGGCTGCGGCGCGTTCGCCTTCAAATGCTCCCAGCGCGCTTCTTTCGGCACCCAAAAGATGCTGGACGCGCGATATTCGTCACGATCTTCAGGATCGGCGCCTTCGGCTTTCTGCGCTTCAAGCTCGGCGTGTTTCGACTCAAACGCATCGGATATGTACTTCAGGAAGATCAGCCCAAGCACGACGTGTTTGTATTCCGCCGCATCCATATTGTTGCGGAGTGCGTCGGCCGCCGCCCAGAGTTTGGCCTCAAAACCCAGGTTCGCGGTTGTGTCGTTGTTCTTCGTCGGTGTTCGTGCCATTCCATTCCAGTCGTGAATTAATTATTAACAGACTGGGCATTATACCCAGGAGCAGATCTTGATGTATTGCGATCGTAAAACGCGACATACGGTATACCTTGACAGGGGAGGTTGAAACATCGTCCAACTGTTGGGACGGCCGCCGATTTCGTAAGGAAGCCTACTGCCTGATCAGGGACCTGCTTTGACCGTCAGAAATGGAGCATAGATGTAAGACTCGACTTCAGGAGGGATGCAATATGAACGCAGGAGATTTGTTGGACCAAATCGTTTCGATCTGCACAACGCTTACTAATGAAGCAATGGATTTGGCAAAGCAGAAAGCGAAACAATCCGGATTCGACGTGGATCGGGCGCTAGTCCCTCTGGACGAGAGTTTCATTAATCTTTCATCCGCTCGTGCCATTCTCGAGGACGCGATCGAAAAGCGGAAGCTGACTGAACTCCCCATCACCGTACAGAAGGAGATCTCGGCAAACCTTGAGGGCATCGCTAAATCTTTGCAAGGTCTGGCTGGAGGAGTAGATGAAGTCGTAAATCTGACAAATGGTATCGAAGCGCTCAACACGGCCATCTGGAAGTACGGATTCCACAATTTGTCAGAAGAGGTTCTCGGCTACCAGCGAAAGCTCAACCAGCTGAAGACTCAGGAGGTCCGCATTTCCAAACTGGTTTCCGATCTTGCGGAAGCAACATCCTCATCCGACCGAGCGCGAGCCGCTTCGGACGCTGCTGAAAAGGAAAGTGAAGGTGCGCGCCTTGCTTTGGAAAATGCCCAAAAGAACGCTGCTTCCTGCGCGGTGCTTCTGGACCAAATAAAGCTCAGCGCGGACCAGATCAGTGCCGTATATTCCACTATCAAGCAACAGGAGAAACAGAGTGGCGAGCTTAGCGCCAATATCAAAACCGCCAACAATGAACTTCTGTCGTTAGATACAAGCATTAAAGGCTTCTATGGTGACGTCGACGAGTACCGGAAGAAGATAACGCAGACGACTGATGATGCAAGTAAGCTGATCACGAACTCTGACGCGGCGGTCAAAAAGTTGATCGAAGAAAGTGTGAGTAAAATCGATGCCGCATATGCGTCATTGCAGGAAGAGGCCCAAACGGTGGCGCGGGAATTAACCGCAAAGATCGATACCTCCGTCAAACTGAATAATGACAAAACAGAAGCGCTTTTAACTGATACAGTTACCGATCTTTCAGCATTCCAAAAGGCAGCCGATACCAGGCTAACTTCCATTCTGGATAACTTCACGATTGAATCGCAAAAGCTTACCAGTCGTACGGACGAACGCGTTCAAGCCGCCGAGGTACGGTTGGATGCTCGGTCGGCAGAGACTATTGAGGCCAATCAGCAGAGAACGGCGAACCTTCTGTCGGAACTTGAAAAGCTCAAAGACCAGGTGCGGGAGCAAATCCAGCAGGCGACAGGATTTACCCTGTTTGGAGCTTTTCAGGCCCGTCAGAACGAGGTCGTCAAGTCGAAAAAGTGGTGGGCCATTGCGATATTCGCCCTTGTCTTTGTTTCCGCCGGTGTCACATTCTGGATCGCGCATGAGGCCCAGTCGTACAGCGCGACGAATCTGGCCTTTTGGGTCAAGCTTTCCCTGACAATCCCGCTGGCGTTCGCTATCACGTTTTGTACCGTCCAATACGGCCGAGAGCGACGGCTGGAAGAGGAGTATGCGTTTAAGGCGAGCATATCCGTTTCCCTTAATCCATACCGGGAGCTTATCCGATCGATTCTCGAAAAAGACGGCACGGTGGATTTGGCGAAGTACACCGAGTTTGTTATCGATTCCGTGAAAAATGTATTCACGCCACCAACGGACAAAGTCTTCGAGGGTGAAAAAAAGCCGAGCTTTACTGCTAAAACCTTTGAACAGACCGCTAAAATTATCGGGGCAGCAGTGAAGGCCGCAAAATAAAGGCTTTGTGTGAGGCACGCTTTGGCGGTGGCCAATCGTCTCGCCGCCGATGAAATTCGCGGCTAAACATCCTGCCGATGGATTTCCCGTATCAAGCGGTCTGATCGCCGGCTCTGCACCTGGGATCGCGTTCTGGTCGATGACTTGTCAGTTTTCCAATACGAGCCCAGATACCTCGATTAACGGCACTCCGGTAGCCGCAACAAGTTATCCGTGAGAACACGGTCGGCTATGGTCCGTACGTATTGGGTTCCGTGCTGGGATTCACGAGCGACGACCTGCGCGCGATTCCCCTGACCGTCCCGAACATACGCGTCCCCGCCCCGCTTCACCCAGTCATACATCTGCAACCGCGTCCACGTTTGGCTGTTACCGGTTCCATCCTCGACCCAACCTAGCATACTGATTGCATGATGCGGATCTTCGTGATACCCATTTTCTTTGTTGATGCACGTAACCCTGATTGCCACCATTCCACCTCCGATAACTACCTTCTTACCGGAGAATGCTTCGAAACGCTCGCCGCGACTGCCGTTCCTGCCGCGATTGCCGACTCTTTTATGCCCAGATCGTTGCTGCGCTGCCTGATTAGATCGTCCAGGCTGGAACGGTAGATGTGCCAACTTTTGCCCAATTTATAGGCCCGAAGCTGGCCAATCTCGCAATAGTACCGGACGGTGCGTTCGGAAATACCGAGAATCCGGGCTCCTGTTCCGCTTGAAACGATCTTCTCCTCAACAGAATTGACGGTTGTCATCAGACCTCCTCGTGCCATGCGCAGTTCGGCCTTCATTTTTGTGCATGGTCCAGTTGTCTTCGGACGGCTGCTGGAACTGCACCCATCCGTTGCTATCGAGGCAAGCTGACGTCGGCGAGCACTGCAGTGACAATCTCGAGGCTCTTCTGGCCTTCAGTACCCTCAAAAGCTGAAACTGCCTGTTTCTCTTTACTGCCTCAAAAGATACTGACCTGGACGGACAGGTTAGGTCTCTGGACTTGCATGTCCCTGCCCTGACCACGCGGTCGCGTTATATTTATAGGCAGCGCGGAACGCTGCGGTAGAATCGCGCACCGGTGGAATCCTCATGGGCAATCCAGTCACAGGAATAAATCCCAGAATTCTGGAATGGGCGAGAAAGGGCTCAGGTCAATCGATCGAGGATGTTGCGGCAGCTTTCGGTAAAGAATCCTCGGTCATCCAGGAGTGGGAATCCGGGCAGTCGGCGCCGACTTATGTGCAGCTGGAAAAGCTCGCATACTCCGTCTATAAGCGGCCGATTGCGATTTTCTTTTTCCCCGATATCCCCGATGAAATAGACCCGAAGCAGTCGTTTCGGACCCTGCCCGGAACAGAGATCGAAGAACTGGGAGCGGATACACGCCACAAGGTTCGAGAAGCTCGAGCCATGCAACTGTCTTTATCAGAGCTGGCAAACGGAAGTAATCCATCGCCCAGGCAATTGCTCAAGGACATTTCTGCAAAAGCCTCGGAATCGGCATCTTCGATTGCGGAGAAGATCCGTGATTACCTGGAAATTCCACTATCCGTCCAGAAAGGCTGGAAAAGCATCGAGGATGGACTCAAAACCTGGCGAGCTGCCGTAGAAGATAACGGGATTTTTGTCTTCAAGGATTCTTTCAAACAGAAAGATGTCTTCGGGCTGTCCTTGTATGACGAAGAGTTCCCTCTCATCCTTATCAACAACAGCAATGCCCAAACCCGGCAAATCTTCACGCTGTTTCATGAACTGGCTCACCTTATCGTTCACGAAAGCGGTGTCACGAAGCAGGACGACAGCTATATCGACAAATTGCACGGTCATTCGCGGCAGGTTGAAGTCTTCTGCAATCGGCTGGCGGCGGAGCTTTTGCTTCCATCCTCAGACTTCAAGGCCACCCTTAGGACATACGAAAGGCCTGATGAGGAAGCCGTAAACGCCATTGCCTGGACATATAAGGTTAGCCGGGAAGTTGTGTTGCGGCGTCTGCTGGATATGGAGCTTGTCGGCAAGCAGCGCTACGAGCGCGACGTCAAGAAATGGCGGGAGGAATATGATGCGAGGGTAAAAGCCGACGCACAAGCAGGAAAGGGCGGTGGCAATTACTACGCCACGCAGGCCAGCTATCTGGGCGAGAAATACCTGAGCCTTGCGTTTTCCAGCTATTACAAAGGACGCATTTCCGTCGATCAGCTCGCGGACTACTTGAACGTGAGCGTTAAGAACATTCCAGGCCTGGAACAGTTTGTCCTCCAGAAGACAAGCTGAAGGCCGTTATGCCTTACATCTTCGATACCAACAGCATCGTTGCTCTTTCTCACTACTATCCGAAACGATTCCCCAGTTTCTGGACTCGGTTCGACGCGGCGGTGGAGGCCGAGGATGTCGTTTCTGTCCGGGAAGTTTCCCGGGAAATCGAAAATCACAGCCATATTCAACCGTGGCTGGCTGATTGGCTGACAGCGCACAAATCCGTATTCCGCGTACCGACGCCGGAAGAAATGCGGTTTGTTGTCGAGATCTTCAGAGTGAAGCCGTTCCAGGCTCTCGTCGGCGAGAAACAACGCCTGCGCGGGACTCCGGCCGCAGACCCGTTTGTCATTGGCTGTGCAAAAATCAGCAACGGCGTGGTCATTACACAGGAGGTCAAAAAGGACGGCGGAGCGAAGATACCCAATGTCTGTGATCATTTCGGGATCCAGTGGACGAACCTGGAGGGATTCCTCGCCGCGAAAGGCTGGGAGTTTTAGCGGCCGCCGATTTTGAGCAACTGAAGCGTTACGCGTTTCAAGCCCCATTAAACTCAGATACTTAACACCATTTACTTGTATTTGCACGGGAACGACCTTACTCCCTGAACTGGGATGTTCCTAAACCTGGTTCAATTTGCGGCATTACACCTCAAGTGATCATTGACTCGTGAGCTGTCCCCGTGGGCGTTGACGCGGGAGAAGAGAGCCGAGGAAGACAGCGCCGGTTGCGGTAATGATGTCAGTTGCTCCATCGCTGTTCAGATCGCCAACAGCGATGGAGCGTAAACTCGACGAGCCAGGGGACAAGTTGACTGGCGCTTGCAATGTCCCATCGCCGTTACCTAAGAGCAGAATCACGTAGTCAGTACTATCGTTAACAACAGCCAGATCGGCGGCGCCGTCGCCGTTGAAGTCTCCAACCGCAAGAGAGAACGGCTGTGAACCCGCTGCAAAACTAAGAGCTGTCTGAAACGTGCCGTTGCCATTTCCCAAGAGCACGCTAACGCTAGGAATCGTGGAGCAACAGTACGTGGCATAATTCGCAACAGCCAGATCAACCTCGCCGTCGCCATTAAAGTCGCCAACTACAACAAAATAAGGATACGGCCCAACACCGAAGTCCACTGCCGACTGAAACGTGCCATCGCCGTTACCAAGCAGGACGCTAACATCGTGGCCGCCGCCGAAGAGACCGGAGTTTGCACTCACGATGTCGGCCCTACCGTCATCATTGAAATCACCGACACTAACAGACAATGGATACGAGCCAACGCCGAAATTCACTGCACTTTGAAACGTCCCATCGCCGTTACCCAAGAGCACGCTGACATCGTTGCTGGTCGCGTTGGCGACGACAATGTCGGCGTTGCCATCGCCATTCAAATCTGCCGCCGCAATCGCGTTTGAGCCGATATCCGCGCCAAAACTCATCGCAGGCTGAAACGTGCCGTCGCCGTTGCCCAGGAACACACCGACTGTTGTCCTACTCGGAATGAAATTTGCTAATACTGCCAAGTCCGTCTTGCCGTCTCCATTGAAATCCGCCACCACTGGTGACATAGGATTAATGCCCGCACCGAAGTGTGCGGCAGTTTGGAACGTACCGTCGCCCTTGCCCAAAAACACGCTTATGGTGCCGGCAAACACATCATTCGTAACTGCTAAATCCGCCTTGCCATCACTATTGAAGTCTCCGATGACCACCGAATTGGCGGTTGCCCCGAACATCAGCGTCGCACCAGCGTGGAACCCATTCGTTGGTACTGCGCGAACAGTTTCTTTCACCGTGGCGCTCATGCTCGGACGATAAGCGGCGCCCCCGCCGTAATAAGCCTTCAGTGATCGGGCACCACTGGCAAGCATGCTTGTATGAAGAGTTGCGATGCCGTTCGATATGGATGAGATTCCGAGCAGCGTTGTGCTGTCGTAAAAGGTCACCTTGCCGGTTGTTGGCGCCGGCGTAATGGTGGCAGTCAGCGTGACCGGCTGTCCTAAACTCTGCGGGTTTGCTGAGCTGGTGAGCACTGTGCTCGTGGTCATTCCTGTTGCGACAGTGATTGTAAATGTTTGCGGCGCCGCCATATTGCCCAGATTATCCTGTACTGTCACGCTAAAGCCATAGGGGCTACCGCTCGTCGTCGTCGGCGTACCTGCAACAATGCCGCTCGCGCCATCTAACACTAAGCCAGGAGGCAGCGCTCCCGCGCCTATGGCCCAGTTACTGTAGAGTGTTCCACCTCCAGTCGCCACAAGCGTTGCTGCATATGGTGCGCCTGTATATCCATCGGGCAGTGCTGCTGAGGTAATGGTCAAGGTTGGTAAGCCAGTGAAATTCACAATCAGGTTGGCCATCGGAATGGGTACTGTTTTCGGTGAGGCCGCAAACGTGTAAATGGGATAGGTGACGGTGAGCGTTGCAGTTCCGGCAGCGGTAATTTGGTAAAACGAGTACCTGCCATCCGGTGCGGTCGTCGTCGTGCCAAGAACTGGATCTGAAACAGCCGCGTTTGCAATCGGCACATTGAGATTGTCGGTAATGGTGCCACTAATCGAACTCTGCGTGCGGTGGACTTGCAGAGATGCGACAGCACAATCAAGCGTGGGCAGCGCTCCATTCCCGACCTTGGGTGGTGTGCAACCGGCGGGGATCAAAAAGACCGCAATGTCAGTAGCCAGTTGATCGCTTCCTCCTGTGTCGATTGCTACTTGTACCGTTCCATCAGGATTGATCGGCACTGTCGGTTGGTCGAAGGTGGGCTTTGTCCACCATCCGCCAAAGACTTGGATATAGGTGGCAAGGACATAATCTGCTGGATGGATGCCGGTGACCTTCACATCGAGCGGATCAGCGCTGCCATAGGGCGGAACATACGTAAATGTGAGGGCCGTTGGTCCGGAAATAAAGCCATCGCCGGTACAGTCCACGGGTGCCGTCTGACCGTTAAAAAACGCGTTCATGCCCGACTTCATCGCGCCGTTCACATCCCACAGGCCCCAATGTGCCCCTACCGTTCCCTCATCGGTATTCGCCTTCCATGCTTCATCGAACGCCTCAAAATAAAATGACTTGATGCCATTGGCATTTGCCCAGGAAAGGAACTGCAGTGCGTACAAATTCGCGTTCGCAACGGACGGAACCGCAAAACCTTTGACACCTCCCGCCGACGGCCAACCCGTTTCACTCACATACACCGGCGTTGCACCCGCAGCAGTCTGGAGCTTCTGATATGAAGACTCGAGCGAGCAGAGCGCATTGTCTTGCGGTGTACTCTCCCAATAGGGATAGAGATTCGCGAACACAACATCGCTTGCTGCAATGAGACTGGGATTATCAATGAACGTTTGCCAAATATCGGCAGTAGTGACCGGAATGTTTTGGGGGATTGCCGCTCGAACCTGCTGCATGTATGCAAGTAATTGACTAACGGTCACATCTTTTCGACGGATTGCTTCCGATCCAACAATTGCGATGTCAACGAGCCCCGCGTTCGCGGCAGCAACGAGGCTGTTGATCTCAGCGGTGTTCTGCGCATCGTTGGGAGAAAGAGTGGGGTTAGAGATCCACGCATTCGCCGCGACTTTCAGCCCCATTTGGTGGGCGACTAATGGAATATTTTCAAGTCCATTGGTGCTCCCAAAGGACCGGACCCACGTTGTATAAGGCGCAATGATCTGCAGGCGGGCCGCAATCTGTTCGGGGGTAATCTGACTGCCGATGTTGGGATCCTGCCCGTTGAGATACGGGCTAAAGTCGATGCCGTACACCTTCTGAAGAGGATTTTGAGCCTCGACCTCGACTCCGCCCAGAATGACAGCAAGACAACAGAAAAAGCCGTACACGAACGCTTTGCCCACTGCGGGCAGCAGTCTCCCCGCGCATGTGCTGCACATGATTCACCGTCGCTTTCATAACCACTGACTGAAAAATAGTAGACGAAGGGAATGATATCAAAATTGGCCTCCCTTTTTGATTGCGTTGGGCTCGCGCTCCTGCGGATCTTGATGGTTGCACGCATGAGGATTTTGCGAGTCAGGCTGAAACTGATCAGGTCGGTGAAAATGGGTTCGGGATCTTCAATCGCGATTTCGAACTGGTGAATGAAAGTTCCCTGCGGCGTCCGAGAAAGCCTTTGATTGGCTTGGTCGATGTTTCAATGAACTTCTCGATATCAAAAGCTTTGGCATTTTCACCCCATCTGCCCTTGTAAATGGGCCAGCCGGAAGCATGCGTAAGAACGAGCACGGGCCACGCACCAGTCGGGCCGAGAGTGGCGCTTTCCTGAAATTCGAGCGAGTATAGCGGGTGCTTGAATATGATTGTAACGTCAATATTTGTGACGCGAAAGACGCGGCCATCTTCTTTGATGTGCTTGGAATGTGCCATACCGTTCCCTTCAGACGACAATCCAGGTTTGCCCTTCTGGCAAGCAGGATATTTCCGGTCGTGGATGTCGGAGCCGTTAACTCCATACTCGTGTCCACACAGGCTGCAGCCGAGCTGATAAATCCGCTGCAAGTTGTGGTGCCCGGTAGGCCGGTATCGCGGACGACGATTTGGCCGTTTGGATTGACGAAGCCGGGTTTAGTGGTTCCCCTACTTTCTTTGGACATCTCTTACGACTCTCCGCGAAAAATATTTCGCCCAAAGGCGGTATTGAACCCTTCGGTGGCAATTCTCACTATTTTCAAGAGTTCGCCCAGAAGCTCTCGATAAGTCTTCCCTCCCAGCTTATAGCCATTCGGCAAAGCCTTTTCCATGGCGTCCTTGAAGCGACCGACGTCGTCTATGGCCGGACAACCCAAATCAACGCCCGCTTGGGGTAAATCGCGCTTCAACTTCAGAAACATAATCACGGTTGCGAGCATACTCCAATCGGTTCGTAGCGTCTCAAGGCGTTCAAGTATTGAAACTTCAAGTGAAAACTCATTTTTTATTCTGTAAGAATTAAACGGCTCCGTGTATCGCAGAAGATCGTCGGCGGCGTCCCCCAAGGTCGGACCGAAGTATCGTTCGAACCACACCTCCAAGTACCGTTGCTGAAATTCGGCATATGTATAGCCCCGAATGTTCGTATTCTGCAAATATTGCTCCGCTCCCTGCTGTAACCCTTCTTTACAAACAATAAAACCGATGTTGGCACCTGTTTCGTACATGACGGTGGTAAAGGAATGAACTACTGATTGGCTGATCCTAGAAGTCCAGTTCTTGCACTCCACGACATAGGAGATTTGGTCAACACTCGCAGTGTCGACGGCATACACATCGACCTCCACCTTGCCGCGGGCCGTAGTTAGAGTTTTGGCTTCTTCGGCCGACAGGCCGATTTCCCGAAAGATCCTGCAGACTCCCGATTGCAATTGCCGCCAATCTGAAGGATGAGTTTCATCGATCATTCAATTGCTTAAAGATACAGCATCCCGTGCGCTCGTTACCCAGACCCTATTTAATACGATTTCCGGCTTTTGTAGGAACAGCGATCCTGTCACCTTACCGGTCGGGTTTGGTTTTTCGGCGGTGAAAAGTTCGGAAGCGGTGAACCAGTACAGCCCACCCGAATAGACCTCGGCCGAGGCTTGGCGCAGTTCTTCGGCCCACTTCGTGTCCAGCATTTCGATGAGCACGGCGCGGTTGCGGCCTTCAGGGCCTCCGGGGGGAAGCGCAGGTAAAGAAAGCATCAGGGCGGTGCGGCAGGAGTTCGCCAGTATCCAGATCCGCAACGCTGTTGTGCAGCTGCGCGCCTTGCTTCCAGGTGTCAACACTTCGCCTGCGCCCTTACGGACGCCGACGCATGACTCGGGGCCATCGTGACTGGCTGGGCCTTCGATGTAAGACTCTTTCATTCTCTACTCCATGCCGGTTTATCCCGGCGCACTGTCCCTTCGGCAAGCGTGCCTGATTCTTATAGAGGATGGGACGTATGCCACTTCGACAAGGAGACGATCGATATCCAGGGGTGTCGCTGAAAAACCTGTTGAACGCCAAACCCCGACATGTTTATGTAACGCATTTTTATAGGAGAAAAACCTACCGCCTCAGGCGCGCAGTCCCGTTCGGAATTACATATACATAAGGATGCATGCATCAGGAGAAGGATGGCTTCTGACGGGAAATCGCTTTCTCCTGTCAGCAAATGGCAAGTGCTGATGTGGGAACGCCTCCGCACATCAGCTGACGACACTTTCCCGTCAGCAGTTGGCAAATGCTGATGTGCGGAGCCGATTTCCCGCCAGCAGTTGGCAACTGCTGATGGGAAATTGGCTTCAGCTGATGTGGGAACGCCTCCGCACATCAGCTGACGGCATTTTCCCGCCAGCAGTTGGCAAATGCTGATGTGCGGAGCCGATCTCCCGTCAGCAGTTGTCAACTGCTGATGAGAAATTGGCTTCAGCTGATGTGGGAACGCCTCCGCACATCAGCTGACGGTAATTTCCCGCCAGCAGTTGGCAAATGCTGATGTGCGGAGCCGATCTCCTGGATAGAGCCCTCCGTTTCCGTTTCGTCTACTCCGTCTACTGAAATCTACTCCAATCTACTGAAGTCTACGCAGAGTAGACGGAACCCAGGCGCAACGCTGCTCCGAAAGGCCTAACTCGTTGATAAATCGTGTTTGGTATTCGGCCGCCGCCCGCGGCAGCGCGATTGCACTTATAAGCGCGTTCGAAAGGCGGGTGTAGAAATCTTTCCAGCGAAGTGCTGGAAGGGGCTCTCCCCAAAACCGTTAACGAATCTAAGAAAGGAGGTACGTATGTCAGTAAGTAAGGCGAAAGTGGTCACGATCCGGCCACTTGAAAGTTACAACAAAATGTCCGACGCGGATATTGTTCAGCGTGGGACAGCAGTTGTGACCGGTCTGACCGGGAATTCGAATTTTACGAGTTTGCCGGTCGATCTGGCGGCGCTGACGGCGGCTATCAGCAGTCTCTCGGCACTCATTGCGGAGGCTCTCGATGGCGGCAAGAAGGCGCTCGCTCAGAAAAACAAGCAACGGGAAACCGTCGTAAAAATGCTGAGGCTGTTGGGCCGTTATGTTGAAGTCAATTGCGATGGAGACATGGCGAAGTTCACGTCCAGCGGATTTACGCCGGCTTCGACGACCAAAGTTCCAGCGGCGCCGTTGCCGTTACCGGTCATCCAAAGCGTCTACCAGGGCGCCATCAGTGGAGAACTCGTAATTCAGATCCAGTCTATTTCGAAGGCTCTGAGCTATGAAATCCATTACGGTGTCCAGGTCAACGGCGGGCCGCCGGCCTCGGTGACGAGCAAGGTAGTCGCCAAGACCAGACCGCCCATTGGATTCCAGGGCCTGATGCCGGGCACTGTCTACGCGTTTCAAGTTCGCGCGCAAGGCAAGCTCGGTTTCACGGACTGGACCGACTGGACGACGTGTATGGTCACATAACCGTCGAAGGGGCGCACTCCGCAATCCCGGGGGTGCGCCCCCTTTTTTGTGTTAGGATGCCCGGCCAATGAAACCCCGGCTTATCGCGCTTTCCGGCCCGCACAAAGGGCTGGTGATCCCGCTTACTGAAATTCCCTTCAGTGTCGGCCGCGAGGCCGATAACTCGTTGGTTCTGGACGACGAACTGGTCTCGGGATATCACTTCAAAACATTCCTGAACGACGGTAGACCCTACCTCCGCGACGGCAATACGCGGAATGGCACGTGGATCAACGGGACCGCGCGGAGTGAGCGGGATCTCGAAGACGGCGACCGCATCAAATGCGGAAGCACGACCTTCCTCTATCTCGAATCCGAAAGAGACCCGAAGGCGATTCCTGTCCTTATCGATGACGAAGCCGACCGCAACCGCCAGCTCGAGACGCTGCGTGCCGACTACACGGTCCGCGACGAGGCGGCGATTCATTACAGAGGACAATCCGAGGTCCTGATGTACATGGCCGGGTTGCTGAATGAGATCGAGGACCCGGCGCAACTTCAGGTGCAGCTGCTCGATCGTACGTTCGAGATTATTCCTGCATTACGGGGCGCCATCGTGGTCAATGGCAGGCGGGTCAGTCCGGATCCGGCAGACTGGGCTTCGCGCATTTTCCGTGAGCGCGGTTTCGACGGCGAGGTCGAGTTCAAGCTCAGCAGCAAAATTCTGCATCAGGTTTATGCCGAAAAATGCGCTGTCATCAGCAACGATATCAAGCCCGTGATCTGTGCTCCATTGCTCGTGGCCGGCGCCGTCCGCGGCGTGATCTATCTGGAAGGAGCGTCCACCCGCAATGGCTTCGAGCCGGAAGACCTGCGTGTGCTTAAGGGCGTGGCGGCATTCCTCATCACCTCGATCAGGCTGGCCGATAAAATCGAGTCGATTCGCGATGCCCGCGACCTTCTCCAGGAAAAAGAAGAACCGATCCCCGACCTGGTCGGCCGCAGCCCGTCAATGCTGGGCGTCCGCAAGAACATCAAGGAGGTCGCTGCCGTCGACGCCCCGGTTCTGATCCAGGGCGAGACCGGAACGGGAAAGGAAATCATTGCCCACAGCATCCACGACGCCAGTCCACGGAAGGGCCATCCTTTTATAGCCATCAACTGCGCAGCTATTCCGGAGTCGCTGCTGGAAAGCGAGCTTTTCGGCCATGCCAAGGGTTCCTTCACCGGAGCGGCAATGGCGCGAAAAGGAAAGTTCAGAATGGCTCATGAAGGGACCATATTCCTCGACGAGATCGGCGACATGAGCTCCGGCGCGCAAACGCGCCTGCTGCGAGTCCTCCAAGAGGGCCGCTTCTCGGCAATCGGTGAGGACAAGGAAACCGAGATCGACGTGCGCGTGATCGCTGCGACCCATGTGAATCTCAAGCAAGCCGTTCAGGAAAAAAGGTTCCGGGAGGATCTCTTCTACCGCCTGAACGTGCTGTCGATCGAAGTGCCACCGCTGCGCGAGCGGGCCGAAGACATCGCTCTGCTTTCGGGGCATTTTCTCACGAAGTATTCGCATTGGCGTGAAGTCGCGGATATCTCGCCGCAAGCCATGGAAGTGCTCCAGACGCACAAATGGCCGGGAAACGTCCGGGAACTGGAAAATGTCATCCAGCATGCGATCGTCCGCGGAAAAGAGGATACGATCCAGCCGGCGGATCTTCCTCCATATCTCATTTCCGGAACAGCCTCCGTCAGGGCCGACGCCCCCGCGGTATTCAAATTCAAAGGCCGCGCAGCGGCGAAGAAGGTTCTCAAGGCGGATTTGCTCGCGTACATCGAAGCCAACAACGCCACGGTGGAACAAGCCGCCGCGCATTTCCACATCAGCCGCGCCTGGGCCTACCGGCTCCTCGCCGAGGGATAGAGTCTACTCCGATCTACTGAAATCTACTCCAGTCTACTGAAGTCTACGCAGAGTAGACGAACCGCGGCTCTTCATCCCGCCTTGCTCTTCTAACTCGCTGATAAATCACGTTCGGTTATTGCGCGCCGGTTTGGGCCCCTGCCTGCCTTATCAGACCGCATGAAAGGAGTACGCAACATGACGATAGCGATGACAGTGACACAAGTGTCGGAATTGGCCGATGTCTCCAAGGCGCTGCTCGACCTGATGGAGGGCCTTGAAGACGCCGTCCAGCGATTGCTTCGAATCGTAGGCGATCTTGTCGGTCCGGCTTCACCGGATCCGAAAGACAACCTGAGAAAGGAGAAACCATGGACATAGCAGAGCAACTCATGGAGGTCCTCAGCAGGCTTGGCCGCATCGAAGGCCAGCTCATCGGCATCAACAAAGTGTCGGAGCGGGTCTCACGGCTGGAGATGTGGCAGGCCTGGCTGAAGGGCGGACTGTGCGCGGTTCTAGGCGCGTTCGGTTACCTGTTCAGAAAAGTGTAGAGGTTCAAAGAAAGGAGAACACGTTTATGTCGGGTTCCATGCGCGGATGACGCGAATGGTCGTCCGCGCGGTCCGTAGCTGGCTTCTCTTTGGCGCGATTCCGGCGATAGGGATGCCTGCGGCGATCGCGAAAGCCTGCCCGCTTCGCGCTGCCGGGCGCGACGAATATTCCCCGCCTTTCCAAGGCGGGGTGGCTGCGCCATTAATAAAATGGTCCCGTTCCTTAGCGGCGCAGACGGGGCGGTTCGTAACTAACCGCCCCGGCGCTTCGCGCCACCCCGCCTTGGAAAGGCGGGGAATGGGGGCGGCGCGGGCTTTTAGCCCGCGTTCAACCACCAAAACAATTCTTGTTTGAATTTGAACGCGGGCTAAAAGCCCGCTATCCTTACGCAACTCTTATGAAGCGATTCATCCGGCGGATGGCGCAGAGTTACCGGCGCCGAAGCAGGCGCCGGCTGGCGCGAAATCGGCCCCCGCACCAGGCGCGAGTCTCTGGCCGCCGCTGAGCTTCCGCGTTCAAGATGGCCGGCTCTACGCCTTCACCGGAGAAGGCCGCGCCTTCGCGATGAAATGCATGACCGCGAATTGCTGACTGCAGGCGCGGTCATAGGCTGGATGCCACGATCCGGCCGAAGCGCTCGAGATGCGTCAATCCTGTATTGCTCTATCGACGCGACTTCAAACGCAGGCTTCTGCGTTGTTCCACCGTGGGTTCGAATCCCGCCCTCTCCGTTCTTCAACGCTAACCGAACACTGCTTGGTAGACGTCCCGTAATGGGATCGTGAGGCGGATGGATTCCAATGGGGCAGCTGCGTCCAGATCATCATAGATCTGCGGCTGCCAGTTCTTGCCGGAACGCCTGAAAACCTCCACGAGCGGGGCGTCCTGTTCGACGAGAATGTATTCGCGAAGCGTGGGAATTTCTCTGTAAAGCGTGAACTTTTGATTCCGGTCGTATTCGCGCGTGGCGTCGGACAAGACTTCGGCGAGCAAAATCGGATTGGTTAACGTATCTGGCCGGCCCGCGATAATCAACGGTTCCCCGCACACAACACTGAGGTCCGGATAGGTATACAAACCGCCGGGCGTCTGCACGCGAAGGCCGCTTCCGAAGGTCTGACAACCCTGCCCTAGAATAGCGGGACGCACGAAACTAAGGACATTGGCGGCAATGCCGTTGTGCCGCAGGGAGGCTCCGGCCATTGCGAATATCTGCCCATCGTAGTATTCGTTCCTGATAGGAGAGCTTTCTTCGACGGAAAAATACTCATCCAGGCTATAGCGTCTTTGGGAGTCGCGATTCATCGCCTGCAATCATAAGCGATTCTCACTTCGTAACGGCAACCCGGGCAGTGACGGCACCAGGGGAATAAAAAAGGCCGGTAAACCGGCCGGCTGGAGATTTTGCATCAGAATGCATCAACGTTCCGTATTAAGGGAAAGATGGCCATCAAGGACGGCGATTTCGAATCGTTGGTGCGTGAGCATAAAGCGATGCTCTACCGGATTGCCTTCAATTTCTTCCTGAACGCCCGGATTGCCGAAGAGATCGTCCAGGATGTGTTCCTTCAGTGTTTCGAGAATCTGAAAAACATTCAGTCTCCCGAACACTTGAAAGCATGGTTGAGGCGGGCGGCGACCCATCGGTGTATCGACCTCGTACGCAGCGGCAGGGCACGGAAGGAATTGCCGTTGGATGAACTGCCGGACGTTCCGGACCAGATACCCGAATCCGATCCGTTGCTTGCGGAGCGCCTGCGCCGCCTTGTCGCCTCACTCCCGGAGAAACAACGGATGATTTTGATCCTCCGATACGCCGAAGATATGGATTCGGACGAAATCGGCGAGTTGCTCGATATGCCCGCACCGACGGTTCGGAGTCATTTGCAGCGCGCGCTTGCCATCCTTCGCGAAAAAGCGCCGCGCGCCCTTGGAGAAGAGATCTATGGACCCACTCGAAAACAACCTTCGTGACGCCCTCCGCGAGCCGGCACCACCGGCAGATCTCGCCGGAAAAGTGATGGCGCGTATCGAGAGTGCGAAGCGGAGACGCCGATATGCCTTCCTTGCCATTGCAGCCGCAGCCTTATTGCTTATTGTTGCTTCACTTGGCGTTTTCGAGAGGGCGGTGACCGGCACACAAGCCGTGGTTCTCGAAACCGGAGAAAAGATCCAGGACGGTGAAACGGTTCGTTCTGCAGTCCGCGCCACATTGGCGCTCGCAGACGGCTCACGCATCGAAATGCGCTCAAATTCGGAGATGGCGCTCCGGACTGCCGCTGAAGGCAGGCTGATCCAGTTGAATGCCGGCAGCATCATCGTTACCGCCGCCAGACAGCACAACGGACATTTGTATGTGCGGACCAAAGATGTCACCGTCTCGGTTGTCGGCACCGTCTTTCTGGTAAATGCTGAAGAGCAAGGCTCGCGCGTCGCGGTCATTCAGGGCGAGGTTCAGATACTGCAAGGCGCCAAGGAGAAAACACTTCATTCCGGTGAGCAGGTAGCGACAAGTTCGTCGATGCCGAGCGTGCCGGTCTCGGAGGAAATATCATGGAGCCAAAACGCCAGCGCGCATCTGGCCTTGTTACAACAGAACACAACCCCGCCTTCCGAGGCGCCAAACGCTGTGCCGCCGCCGCTGCTGTATTTTGCCGCCGTCTCGATAAAACCAATGCCCTCCAATCCTCCCGGGCAAGGAGAGAAAGTGGGTTTTGCCTGTCATGGCGCCGACGGAACCCGACGGGCGCCTTTTGGGCTGGCAGATCCGATCAGCGCGCCACGAGGCCGATGTCTGGGCAATTACGTCACTTTGCCGAGCTTGATTGCATTCGCGTATAACACTGTGCCGCAATTTGTCGCGGGCGGGCCCGACTGGATGAACAGTCTTTTTGGGCGCACCACGATACCCTCAAAACCTGCCGCAGTCTTTCAGGTCGAAGCAGAAGCCGAGGATTCTTCCACGGCAACAACCGGTCAATTGCGGCAGATGCTTCAGACGATGTTGGCGGATCGCTTCAAACTGAAGTTCCATCGAGATACTCATGAGGTCCCCGGATATGCGCTGCTTGTCGCTAAGGGTGGACCGAAGTTGAAAGAGATTGCGGACGAAGACTCACCGTTTGTGTGTTGCCTTGGGCGGCCGACATACAAAGGAAGATCTACGGTGGAACAACTTGCACAGTTTCTGACTCAATTGATCTTTATTCGCAATGGCCCCATTGTCGACAAAACAGGCCTCGCAGGAATCTATGATTACGAATTCACTCTGCGCTCGACCGGTGGAGGACAGCGGGGACCTGCCGGAGAGCCTCGCGGTGGCGGACCGCCAAGCGGTGTCGATGCATTATCCGACGCACTCGAAGACCAACTTGGCCTTCGCTTGCAAGCTCAGAAAGTCTCAGTCGATGTCCTGGTTATCGATGAAGCTGAAAAGCCATCTGAGAATTAGTGGATTCCCATTAATAACGCATGGCCTGGCTGTCATGGGTATTCCACTTTGGCTGTCATTTCGTTGGGCCGGCGAGGGCGGATCCGCTGCCCAGGCCAGCGTTACCGCCGGACCCGTCCAAACAATTTCCTTCAACAATTGCTTTACTATTTCCCGACGTTTTCATAGCCTGTCCCCGCGCTATGAAGAAACTCTTCACTTCGGACCTATTTTTTGGAATTGTCCTGACCCTTTTCGTCGCCGGCTCGTACCTGATCGGAAGTACTTTCCTCGAATCAGTCGAGTTGAAGTTTTATGACGTGCGCGCGAAATTCCGGCAGGAATCCGGCCAACCCAATGATGTGGCAATCATCGCCATCGACGACAACAGCCTGACCCAACTGGGCCGTTGGCCGTGGCCGCGGTCGCGGATCGCAGCGATGCTGGACAAAGTGGGTTCGTACGGTCCCAAAGTCATTGGATTGAACATCCTGTTTTCGGAGCCGGACCATAACCCGGGAATCGCAGCGCTGGATCAACTGGCTACACGGTACAAAGAACTTGCCGAGTCGAAGGTCGTCATCGAGAACGATCCGGCCAGCAAAAAGCCGCTGGCGCCGGGTGCGCCTTCCGCCATTCTGGAGGCGATCGATACGGCAAAGCAAAGCCTGGATGAGGACGCGAAGCTGGCTGCGTCTTTAAAGGGTAAGAAGGTCGTCCTTCCGATGTTTTTCGATCTCTCTGCCGGGCTTGGGGGCAAACCGGATCCCTTGCCGCCGGAAATCGCCCGCTCGGCGATGACAATTCTTCCGTCCGGCAGCCCGAACTATGTAGTCTCTGAAAAAGCGAGTTACCCTGTGGCGCTGTTTATGGCCGATGCGGTTGGGATCGGCCACATAAACGTCGTGCCCGACAGAGATGGAACAGTGCGCCGCGTCCCCGTGTCCGTCGCCTATGGCGATGCAATGTATCCGGCATATGCGCTGGAACTGCTGAGGGTTTACCTGGGCCTCGATTCGAAGGACCTGAAAATCGCGCAGGATGACAAAGTCATCCTGGGAGGGATCGAAGCGCCCCTCGATGAAACCGGCTTGATGAACATCACCTTCCGTGGGCCGGAAAGGACGTTTCCCTACTATTCGTTCTTCGATGTTCTCAACGATAAAGTGAATCCCGACCAGTTCAAGGATCGCATCGTCCTGCTGGGTTCGACGGCTATCGGACTGGATTCGCGCTGGGTGACGCCTACCGGGACGAATTTCAACAGCGTTGAGTTGACCGCGAATATTATCGACGACCTTCTCACCAAGAAGTTTCTGGTTCGTCCATCCTGGGCGCGGGCAGCGGAACTGCTTTTGATTCTGTTTGTAGGAATTTTTGTCAGCCTGCTCCTTCCACGCATGAAAGCCGCTATGGGCGCAATCGTCTCCCTGGTGTTTCTGGCGGCTCTGCTGGTGACCGGCACATGGATGTTTGTTTCGCAGAATTATTGGCTCAAGGTGACATATCCTTCGATTCTGCTTGCGGCCGGATACACTGTCATCGTTTCCAAACGTTTCCTCACAACCGAGAAACGCAAGGAACTGGTCGAAGCCTCACAAATCGAAACCAACAAAATGCTCGGACTTTCTTTTCAGGGCCAGGGCATGCTGGATCTCGCGTTCGAGAAGTTCAGAACCCTCCCGCTGGACGAAGCTGTTGCCGATCTGCTTTACAACCTGAGCCTCGATTTCGAAAGGAAGCGACAGTACAACAAGGCTGTCGCTGTCTATGATTACATCGCGACAAAATTCAAAGGCTACAAAGACATCACGACACGGCTGGAGAATTTGAAGAAAGCTGCCGATGGCGCTGTTTTCGGCTCGTCGGTGGGCCGCGGTAAAGACTCGACGATCATGACCGAGAGCGGAGGCATGAAGCCGACACTCGGACGGTACGAGGTCGAAAAGGAACTGGGCCGAGGAGCGATGGGAATTGTTTATCTTGGAAGGGATCCCAAGATCAACCGGCAGGTGGCCATTAAAACGATGATGCTGGAGCTGGAAGGAACGGCCGAGCAGGTGAAGGAACTGAAGAGCCGGTTCTTCCGCGAGGCTGAATCCGCCGGAAACCTGAATCATCCCAATATCGTCCGCATTTTCGATGCCGGCGAGGAGAACGAAATCGCCTACATCGCGATGGAGTTGCTCGAGGGACACGATCTCAAACGCTATTGCGACAAAGCTTCGTTGCTTCCGCTGGAAACAGTGCTCGACTTCTGCGCCAAGACCGCCGACGGTCTGGACTACGCGCATCAGGCCGGCGTGATTCATCGCGACATCAAGCCCGCGAACATCATGCTGTTAAAAGATGGAACGCTGCGTACTACCGATTTCGGAATCGCACGAATGGCCGCTTCCTCGAAAACCGCCACCGGAACGGTTATGGGAACGCCCTCGTACATGAGCCCGGAACAGGTTTCCGGTAAGAAAGTGGACGGCCGGTCGGATCTGTGGTCGCTCGGCGTCATGTTGTACGAACTCAGCACCGGCGAGAAACCTTTCAAAGGTGGCGACGCCATCGGAACTCTGCTGTTCCAGATTGCGAATGATACGCCGACGCCACCAGCCACTTACCGCCCGGATTTACCCGCTGATGTCATCGCTGTCATTGATAAATGCCTGCAAAAAGACCCGGATGCCCGGTATCAGAGGGGCGCCGACCTGGCCGCCGATCTGCGCCGTGTCATCGAACGGTTGAAATCAGGCACGCCGGCTCCGGTGGTCAACGCCGCACCAGCCGCAGCCGTGGCAGCTGCAGCTGCCACGGCTGCGGCCGACAAGACCGCAGTTCTGGGCAATCCGCTCAAACCAGACGGACCAGATGTGGCCGGTGATAGGACTATACATATTGATCAGAATGAGAAATCGTGAACAGGCTGGCAATAAAGATTGCGGGGCTGACCGATCCGGGAAAGTCCCGCTCAAACAATGAAGACGCCGTATGGATCGATCCGCAGGCTAACCTGCTGATTGTGGCTGACGGAATGGGCGGCCATCAGGCAGGAGAAGTCGCCAGCGGATTGGCTATAAAAACGATCCCGGACCACCTTCAACAGCTGGTCCACAAAGGAACAGCAGGCGAGGTTGCGGATGAGCGGCTTTCCGGGGAAACCAATCGGTTGGGATTCTGTTTCAAAATCGCCAACCAGATGATTTTCGAGGCGGCCAAGCGCTATCCGGAGGACCACGGCATGGGTACGACCTGCACAGCGGCTCTGATCACCGGCGGCCGCCTCAGTCTTGCGCATGTCGGCGACAGCCGTTGTTATCTGATTCGCCGCGGCGAGATCGAGCAACTGACGGAAGATCATTCGCTGGTTATGGAACAGGTACGACACGGCCTCCTCTCGAAAGACGATGAGGCCGTCAAAAGAGGACAGAATATTCTGACGCGTTCTCTCGGGACCAGCGCCGAAGTCAAAATCGACATGCAGGAATATCCGCTTTATCCTGGCGATTGCCTTCTGCTCTGCTCCGACGGACTCGAAAAAGAGCTGACGGACGATCAGATATTGGAAATTGTGATGAAAACATCAGGGCCTGAAGATTGCGCCAGGAATCTGATTGAAGCGGCGAACGCCGCTGGTGGACGAGACAACATTACGGTTGCGGTTGCTCAAATCGAAAAAGCAAGTTTGAGCGAGTCCATCCTGTCATTTATGAAAACCTCATTTGGTTGGAAGGCGCCGTCATGAGCATTCATTCACCCCTGGAGGTCCCTCGGAATGGCTAAGTTCCTGCTCCAATTCGAAGGCGCAGTTCTTAAGGAAATCCCCGCCAAGGACGAAATCACTGTCGGCCGGAAGCCGGACAACGATGTCGTCATCGACAATCCTGCAGTAAGCAGCCACCATTGCCGGATAAAACTGGTCGGCGATACCTTCTTCGTCGAGGACCTCAATTCGACAAACGGCGTTTTCGTCAACGCAAAGAAAATCGTGAAGTCCGGACTCCAGAACAATGACGTCATCGGTATCGCAAAGCACGCGCTGAAATTCCTCGATGACAAACAAGAGGAGAGCCCGACCGTCGCAATACCCCCGAAAAAGGCAGCTCAGGACGCCACCATCATGATCGCTCCTGAGAGACAGCAGGAGCTTGCGGCAGCTTCCACTACCGCCGCTCAGAAAAAGCCGGCGATGGTTCGCGTTACAAAAGGAGTGGTCGATCAACTCGACTACGAACTTAAAACGCGTTCAACTTACCTGGGCAAATCCGACCGCGTTCAGATCAAGATTAAAGGCAAAGGCCTGTTCGGATCGGCGCCGGAAAGCGCGGCGATGATCGTGAACCAGGATGGCTACTTTCTGGTGCCGATCGTGGCCGGTTACGTCAAGTTGAACGGGAAAGCACTACAGGAAAAACAGCCGCTCGCCGATGGCGACATCATCGAGGCCGGGGGCACGACTTTAAAATTCGAAGTCCAGAACTGATCGGGCGAGACGCCTTGGAGTCAATCACAAGTCTCGAAAGCGATACAGCTTCCGCGGATTGACCGTCAGAATCTCCTTCAAAACCTTCGGGTCTTTGTGCGCCGAGGGCCAGATCCAGAAATTTGCGATATCGCCGTCGTTCGGCATCTTGTTCGGCGGGTTTCCTCTGCCCGTGACAATGACCGTGTTCATATTCGGCCGGGGCCGATCCGTTCCACTGATCACATTCCCGGGGAAATGACGGATCAATTCGTGAGCAAACGGCAAGACGATGCTCCAATCCTCCGGCCGCGCCGACCGCGTATAGCGATCGGGCGAGGTGATTTTCCAGAAGATGTCCCGGCGGGAGGCTCCAAGCTCGAGCAGGCGCTGAAAATACTCGTTCTTTTCGACGGGTACATTCACATCCGGACGGCCCATGTGGTCGATCAGAACCGGTGTCGGCAGCGACTGGATCAAAGGCCGCATGACTTCAAATGCGTCGGGTAAGAAATAAAGATCCACATGCCAGCCCAAAGGCTGGATCTTTGCCGCAATCCGCTGAATCACGTCCGCCGGCGTCGTTTCGCTGGCAATGTGAGGAAGAAAGGCAAAGCGGACTCCGCGAACCCCGGCGGCGTCCAGCCGGCGGAGCTCGTCCATGGTGACGCTCTCATCGACGCTCGCGACGCCGGCAGCCCGTCCCTCCATGTGCTCCAGCGCATCGACGACCACGGAGTTGTCCGTGCCGTGACAGGTGGCCTGAACAACCACAAAACCCCAGAATCCCATTTTTTGGATGAGAATCTCTTTTTGTTCCTGCCAGGCCGCCGGAAACGGCTGGTATTTGGATTTCGGCGACAGCGGAAAGCGGTCGAACGGGCCGATCACGTGCATATGCGAATCGATCGCGCCCTCAGGCATTTTAAAGACAAGCGGAGCAGGATTCGGATCCTGCCTGACGTATGGTTCAGTACTCATAGGTCTGAAATTCTACAGCAACTCGTACGACGGGCCGTCGCCACCTTCCGGCGTGACCCAGTTGATCACCTCATAGGGATCCATGATGTCGCAGGTCTTGCAGTGAACGCAGTTGGAGAAATTGATCTGCAGATGGCGCCCGCTGCCATTCTCGACCATCTCATAGACGGCGGCTGGACAGAAGGACCGGCACGGATTGCCGAATTCCTGCGTACATCGCGGATGGCAGATGTCGGGCTGGAGAATGTGCAGGTGGCACGGCTGATCTTCATTGTGCGCAGTGCCGGAATTGTAGACGTCGGTCAGCTTGTCGAAGGTGAGTTTGCGGTCATAAGTGGGTTCGGAATCCATCGGGACATTGCCGTCGTAATACTGCTTCAAATGCTCCATCCGGGCATAGCCCGGCACGTTGCGATACCGATTGTGCAGCCCGCGGCCGCCGGTCGCCATCTGTAATCCCGTGTGAAGCAGGCCCGCAATCAGCCCATGCTCGAAGGCCTGATGGAAGTTCCGGACCTTCCACAGCTCTTTCTTCACCCAGCTGTCCTCCACGAGTTCGTGAAATCGCTTCAGCTTGTCCCGGGAAAAATCGTTGGCCTGGAGAGCCTCGTGGGCGGCTTCCGCCGCGAGTTGTCCGGTCTTGAAAGCGAGATGGATGCCCTTGAGCCGCATGGCATTCAGGAAACCGGCGGAATCTCCAATGATCATGCCGCCGTTAAAGTAGTACTGCGGCTGGGCCCAATAACCGCCCTCCGGAATCGTCTTGGCTCCATAGGAGTGGAGCGTGCCGCCGTCAAGAATCGCCTTTACGTGAGGGTGCGTTTTGAATTCCTGGAACCGTTCATGCGGATCCAGCCGCGGGTCGAGATAATCGAGTCCCACGACCAGCCCGATGGAAACTCTACCCTCGGACATGTTGTAAATGAATCCGCCGCCGAACTCCTGGTTCCGCAGCGGCCAGCCCATCGTATGGATAACGCGGCCGCCGGTATTTCTCTCCTTCGGCACATCCCAGACTTCTTTGACGCCGACGGTGTAGACCTGTGGATTACGGCCTTCGTCCAGATTGAATCTCCGGATCAGCTGCTTGGTCAGCGATCCCCGCGATCCCTCGGCCAGGATCGTGATTTTGGCGCGGATATCGATCCCCGGTTCGAAATTCGCTTTTGGCTTTCCGCTTTTGTCCGTGCCTTTGTCGCCGGTCCGGACTCCGGCGACGGCATCGTTCTCGATGAGCAGATCCGCACCCGAAAATCCCGCAAAAATATCGACGCCGCTTTTTTCAACCTGCTCTCCAAACCAGCGGGTGAACCGGTTCAGCGAAATAATGTAATTGCCGTGATTCTGGAGCGGGGCAGGAATGAGAGGCAGCGCGAACTTACGATTTCTGGTCAGGAAGAGGACATGATCCTCGTCAACGGAATTCTCGATCGGAGCGCCGCGTTCCTTCCAGTCCGGCATCAGTTCATTGATGCCGCGCGGATCCATGACGGCCCCGGAAATAATGTGGGCGCCGATCTCTTTGCCCTTTTCGAGCAGGGCGATGGAGAGATCTTTATTCAGTTTGCGGAGTTGGTAGGCAGCAGCCAATCCTGCGGGTCCGCCGCCGACGATGACGACGTCGACTTCCAGAACATCGCGTTCGGGCATATATAAAGATTAGCAAGATTAGCCGCAGATTACGCGGATTACGCAGATCTGCGTCATCCGCCTCATGAGCGGCTTAACCTTCGTATCTTTTGAACAGGAGAGATGCGTTGGTCCCCCCGAATCCGAAGGAATTCGACAACGCGTAACGGACTTCGAGCTTGCGGGCTTTGTTGGGAGTGTAATCCAGATCGCAATCCGGATCCGGGGTGTCGTAGTTGATCGTCGGAGGAACCACACCGCGCTCGACAACGAGCGAGGTGATACCGGCTTCCACGGCCCCGGCGGCGCCAAGCAGATGTCCGATCATCGACTTTGTGGAGCTGATTGCAACTTTGTATGCGTAATCGCCGAACAGCCGTTTGATGGCCATGGTCTCGATCCGGTCGTTGGGAGGCGTCGAGGTGCCGTGGGCGTTGATATAGTCCACCTGCTCGGGCTTGATGCCGGCGTCGGTGATGGCGTTCAGCATGACGCGATGCGCGCCTCTCCCATCGTCCGGAGGCAGCGTGATGTGGTAGGCGTCGCCGCTCATGCCGTAGCCGACCAGCTCGGCGATGATCTGAGCTCCGCGCTTCTTGGCGAGCTCCAGTTCTTCCAGAATAATCACGCCCGCGCCCTCGCCGACGACAAATCCGTCGCGGTCCTTGTCGAAGGGACGTGAAGCGCGTTGGGGCTCTTCGTTGCGTGTCGAAAGAGCGCGCATGGCGGCAAACCCTCCGACGCCCATCGGCGTGACGGCAGCTTCCGAACCGCCCGCAACCATGATATCCGCGTCGCCGCGCGAAATGACGCGAAAGGCGTCACCCACCGCGTGAGCGCCCGACGAGCATGCCGTGCACGGGGCCGAGTTCGGCCCGCGAGCGCCGAGACGTATGGAGACCTGACCGGCGGCGAGGTTGATGATGCTCGACGGAATAAAGAACGGAGAAATTTTGCGCGGACCGCCTTCGAGAAAATTGGTGTGCTCGCGCTCGATAATCGTAAACCCGCCGATTCCGGATCCGATGAAAACGCCGGCACGTTCGGACAATTCGGGAGTGATCGTCAATCCGGCATTTTTCATCGCGCCTTCCGCCGCGGCAACGGCGTAGTGGATGAAGGAATCCATCTTCTTGACGTCTTTCTTCTCGAACCAGTTGAGCGGATCGAATCCCTTGACCTCGGCGGCAATCCTGGTGGAAAACTGAGTGGTATCGAAACGGGAAATCGCTGTCACCCCACTGCGTCCCTCGCAGAGGCCTTTCCATGTGTCTTCCGTGCCGGTCCCCAGCGCGGTAACCAACCCAACGCCGGTGACCACAACTCTTCTTTTCTGCAAAATTAAACCTCGGAATCCTGATATCTACGACTTCGGAAGGTGGCTTTCAATGTAATTGATGGCGTCCTTCACTGTCGTGATCTTCTCGGCGTCCTCGTCCGGAATCTCCATGCCGAATCCCTCTTCCAGCGCCATCACCAATTCCACCGTATCGAGAGAGTCCGCGCCGAGATCGTCGATAAAAGAGGCGGTAGGCGTCACTTCGGATTCATCGACGCCCAGTTGTTCCACAATAATCTGTTTGACCTTATCTTCCACTGACGAAGCCATTCTCAAACCCTCCTGTTAAACCATCATCGATTCGCAAACCTGCAATTATAGGAGTGCGTTTAAAACATTTTCCATCGATTTCTCATCCTCGGCGTTCAGCATTGTAACCGACTTATCGATGGATCGAATCAATCCCAACAACACTTTTCCGGGTCCTACTTCGACGAACGTGCGTACGCCTTCATCGAGCAGGCGCTGCACGCTCTCCTGCCAGCGCACCGGCCGCGAGACCTGGCGCCTGACGCCGCTGCGCGCTTCGGCACCGCCGCGTATCGGCTCGGCATCGACATTCGTGATCAGCGGAAAACGCAGATCTCCGAATGAACAGGCAGCGAGATCGACGGACAGCTTTTCCTCCGCCGGCAACATCAACGCGCAATGAAACGGCGCACTCACCTGCAGGAGAATGGCGCGCTTCGCGCCCGCATCCTTTGCGATCGGAAGCGCGCGCTCGACCGCTTCGCGATTTCCCGCAATCACAATTTGTCCGGGTGAGTTCAAATTGGCCGGCGAGACGACCTGTCCCTGCGCGGCTTTTTCGCACACCGCTTGAACCGCCGGAAGATCCAGACCGAGCAACGCCGCCATCGCACCCACGCCGACCGGCACGGCCTCCTGCATGTAGCGGCCGCGGCGGCGGACCAGGGATGCGGCTTCGCTCAACTTCAGCGAGCCGGCCGCCACCAGCGCCGAGTATTCGCCAAGGCTGTGACCGGCGACAAAATCGGGGCGGATACCCTTCTGTTCCAGAATCCGGTAGAGCGCAATCGAGGTCGTCAGAATGGCGGGCTGCGTATTCTCGGTGAGTTTCAGATCCTCTTCCGGCCCGCTGAAGCAGAGCTGCGAAATCGGAGAATCCAGCGCGGCATCGGCCTCATCGAATGCGGCGCGCGCGCCGCTAAATTTCTCACAAATCTCGCGGCCCATTCCGGCATACTGCGAGCCCTGCCCGGGAAAAACAAATGCGATTTTCAATTCAGCCCTGCAATCTCTGGGGTCCCGAGTTCGGTAAATCCCGCTCAATAACGTCATTCACGCCGTGCCGGCAGAATTCGTCCGCAATGCGGATCGCATTCTTGATGGCGTTGGCATTCGAACGGCCGTGGCAAACGATCGTGATTCCCTTGATGCCCAGCAGCGGCGCCCCTCCGTATTCCGAATAATCGAGGCGGTGCTTGAATTGCCGGAATGCGTTCTGCGCGAAGATCGCGCCGACTTTCGCCGAAAGCGTCTTCTGGAGTTCCTGCTTCAGCATGGAGGCGAATGCTTCGTACAGACCTTCGCTCAATTTCAACGCAACGTTGCCGGTAAATCCGTCGCAGACGATCACGTCAACATCGCCGGTAAAGATATCGCGGCCTTCGACGTTACCGATGAAATTGATCGGCGCGCGCTTCAGGGATTTGAAGGCCTCTTTGGTCAGTTCGTTCCCTTTCGAATCCTCTTCTCCGATCGACAACAACCCGACGCGCGGCCGGCGAATTCCAAAAATCGCGCGTGAGTAAATGTCGCCCATGATGGCGAACTGCTCGAGGTGATGCGGTTTGCAATCCACGTTGGCGCCGACGTCGAGCAGGATCGCGGGCTTGCCTTTCTGTGTCGGAAGAACCGTGGAAAGGGCCGGCCGGTCCACCACGGCGAGCGTTCCCATGATCATCTTCACCGTCGCCATCACGGCGCCGGTGTTTCCGGCGCTGACAAAGCCGGAGACTGCGGAATCACGCATCAGCCGGGCCGCCACGTGAATGGACGAATCCTTCTTCCGCCGTGCGGCGGTCGCGGCCGCGTCCTCCATCGTGATGACTTCGCTGGCGTGGACAACTTCGATCGGAAGATTGCCCGCATCGCGCTCGCGCAGGAGTTCGCGCACACGTTCCTCCTGCCCGACCAGGACGATGGGCGTGCCGTATTGCGCAGCAGCCTGGACCGCGCCGTCGATCTCGACCGACGGCCCGCCGTCGCTGCCCATCGCATCGACTGCGATCTTGAAAGCCATGAGGATTTAACTCCCGCTATTCCTCGGCTGTCTCGATAACTTCCCGTTCTTTGTAAAAGCCGCAGTGAGGGCAGGCGCGGTGCGGCATGCGCAATTCGTGGCAGTTGGAGCACTCGGAAAACGAGCGCGTTGTCAGGTGATCGTGGGCCCGGCGGCGATCCCGCCGCGCTTTGGAATGTCGTCGTTTTGGATTCGGCATATTCTGATTACTCCCGCGCCTACAGTTTTTCCATCCGCTTTTTGATTTCCGCCAGCACATCCATGTGAGGACTGAAATCCTCCCCCGGACAAGTGCAGGCGGCGGTATTCGAATTGATCCCGCACACGGGACACAAACCTTTGCAGTCTACCCTGCAAAGGACTTTCATCGGAAGCGCCAACAGCACCTGTTCCCGCAGAACATCCGCAATGGCCAGCTTCGTTCCCGTGAAGAACGCGGTTCGCGTTTCGTCTTCCTCCAGTTCGATCTCTTCGTCTTCGTCGAACAGCTCCTCATCCCGTTGGCGGAAGAAGAGGTCGAATGGCTTCTGGATCTCGACCCGAGTCGCCTCCAGGCACCTCGAACACAGGCACTCGAGCAGCGTGCTCAGGCTCCCGTTGATCCGGATCTCGGCGCCCGCGCGTTCCGCCGTTGCCGACCAATCGAGCGGACCTGCCTGGCGCATCTCGCCGCCAAAATCGACAATGCCCGGCTCGAACGACGCCGCAAACGAAACCTTGTCCCGGGCTAAATCCTTGAGATCGACAAAATACTCGCTCATGGTTATGCCCCCTCTTTTCAATTATCTTACGAGGGTTTCGGCGGCGGTGTCACGACGCCCAGCCGTTTCAGAGCGTCATCAGCATTTTGCCGGAACGGGGAATCCGGAAAGTCCGTAACGACTTTCTGATAAAACTGCTTCGCCTGATCGGCCTGATTGTTGGCTTCATATAGCATCGCCAACTCATAAGCCACGGCCGACCTGGAATAGCCGCCGCTGTCGAACAAGGCTTTGTCCGTGTCGATCGCCTTCTGCGTATCCCCGTGTTTCTTATACACTTCGCCTAAAGCAAATTGCGCGACACCCTTGATGCTGGCATCGCCGCGCTGCGCCACGTCCTGCAGATTCTGGACCGCTTTCGGGGTGTCGCCCAGCCCTTCCTGGCTCAATGCGACGTAGTACAGCGCAATCTTGCCCGCGTTCAGCGAACCGTAATTGTCAGCAACCTTCTGAGCCTGGTCCATCGTCCGTTGATATCGCTCTTTGTCGGACTTGATGGTCGTATCACCATAAGTATTGATGGCCTGCGACAATTCCGTCTGGGCCCTGGCGTTCCGGCTCGAGGAATAATAGCTCCATCCGAAGTAGATGATGACAAGCGCCGCAATAACGGATACGCCGGTGATCGCTTCCTTTTTCCTTGCAACCAGAAGCTCTGAAAACGTTTGTAACGAAGTTGTGATCTCGTCCTGCTCCTTGAGCTGATGACGAGTCATTTTGGTGCGCGGCACTGGTACCTCCCGGATACGCTCTAGAAACTCCTCAGTTTACCACATTTTCACTAGTATCTTTTCCCTTTGCTGTGTCCTGATGTTAATGGGAAGGAGTCCCGTAAGTAAGTGAGCACGGTGCAACCGCGAGTCGACAACGAACTGATCGAACGGTGCCTCAAGGGCGACCAGGCCGCATGGAGAGATCTGGTTGTGCGATACCAGCGGCTCGTATATTCCATCGCGCATGTTTTTTGCTCGAATCCCGAAGACGTATCTGACGTGTTTCAGCAGGTCTGGCTGGAATTGTATCAACAGCTTGCCGACCTTCGAAGTATTGAAGCCCTGCCGGCCTGGCTGATGACCGTCACCCGCCGGCGCTCATATGCGGTGCTTCAGACGCGATACGGGCCCGAGCCGCTCAAGGAAGACATACCCTACATCTCGGGGCACCTGGCGCAGGTGGAGCGGGAGCACTCGGTGGAGCGGGCGCTGGATCAACTGCCGGATCGCTGCCGGCGCCTCATCGGGCTTCTCTATTTCGATGCCAGCGAGCCGAGTTACGCGCAGATCGCTGAGACCCTGGGAATGCCGGAAGCGAGCATCGGCCCCACGCGCGCGCGCTGCCTGGAAAAACTGCGGAAGCTCCTGACCTGACCATGGCTGGAAATGATATGTCGCCAGACGATCTTCTGAAATGTTCTGATGCCGAGCTGGATGCGTTCGCTGCGCCGGCGCCTCACCAGGAAATCGAGGATCTCTTCAAACGGATCTGGGCGGAAATCCTACCGGTCTCCGCCGGCAGTTATGCGGGCCAGCCCAAAACCCTAAAAACCGCGCAAAGCGTTTCTCTCGCGCAAGCGGCCGTGCGTATTGCATCCGCCTCGGGCGACAACAGCTTCCTCATCGAGGCGCGCCACATGATGGGCCGCTGTCTCGGCGCCAATGAAGAATTCGAACGCGCCATTCCCTTTTACCGCGACGTCGTTTCCAGCCTCGAAAATATCGGCGACATCCGCCAGGCCGCCAGGCTCCGGCTTGCCCTCATTGGTGTCCTCCTGAATGCAGATCATTATGCGGAAGCCTTCGAAGTTGCCGCAGCAGCTGAAAAAGTCTTCAAGGATCTGAGCGACGAGACCGGGCTCGCCCGGCTCTACAACAACATCGCCAACATCCACCACCGGACGGACGATCACGCCCGCGCGTACGAATATTACGCCAGATGCTACGACGCATTTCGACGGCTCGACGACGAGCAGGGCATCGCTTTATCGAGTTTCAATCTTGCGAATGCGCTGGCGGACATCGACGAGTTCGAAAAGTCCGATCAGATGTATGCCGCGTCCATCAAACTCTGCCACAAACTGGGCTGGGCGGATCTCTCGATCCAGGCGGAGTACAACCGCGCCTATCTCCAGTATCTGCGCGGCCGGTACAGCGACGCACTGGACGCCTTTTCCCGGCTGCGCGCCGAATTCGAGAAGGCGGGCAGCCTGCGCCATTACGCGCTCTGCGACCTCGACGAAGCCGAAATCTATCTTCAGCTCAATCTGTCCAGAGACGCCGCGGCGCTTGCCATCCGCTCAGCCGGACTTTTCGAGAAGCTGGGGCTCAAATACGAACAGGCTAAAGCGACAAGTCTTTACGGTATCGCTTTCATACAATTGCGGCGCTTCTCCGAAGCTCTGGAAATATTCAGAACGTCGCAAAAGATCTTCGAGCTCGAAAACAATCATTACTGGATCGGACTGCTCGACCTCTACCGGGCGGAGGTCCACCTGTCGCTGCAGCGGTTCTGGGAAGCGCAGGCGCTCGCAGCGCAGGCAAAGGCCGTCTTTGACCGGCTCGGCATCCCTTCGAAACGGATCTTCAGTCTTGTGTTGCTTGGCCGCGTCGCTCTGGCATTAAACGACCTCGAAGCCGCAAGCCGCTACACGGGCGAAATCGCCTCGATCGTCAAGGACATCAAAATCCCGCTCGTTCTGTTCCCGTATCACCTGTTGTGCGGGGAAATTGCGGAGCGCGAGCGAAAATGGGAACAGGCCCGGATGCACTTCGAATCCGCCGCTCAGGAACTCGAAAAACATCAGGCCCGGCTTCATCATGATGAATTGCGCGTGACGTTTTTCAAGGGAAGGCAGAAGGCTTACGATGCTCTGGTCCGCCTGTCGCTCGACAAAGACGATTCGGCCGCCCAGCTTTCAATCGCATACGCATGGTGCGAGCGGGCGCGGTCCCGCGGACTGATCGAATTGCTTTCGCATTACGCTCCTTCGAGCCAGGGCCATACCGATCAATCCCTGCTGGCAAAAATCAATCGCCTGCGGGAGGAATTGAATATTCAATACGCGCGGGCCCGGCCGGAAACACGGCCGCTTTCGCGATCTTCTGATTTCGAAACGATCGGCCTCAAGGAACAGGAACTGGCGCGAACGCTGCGTGAAGTATCGAATGACGATCCGGAGTATGCGTCGCTGCAGCAGGTATCGATCGTCACTCTCGAATCCCTTCGGGCCTCGCTTCCAAAGCGGACGACGGTGATCGAATACTTCACTGCCGGTGAAGAAGTTCTGGCGTTCGTTGTCTCGCCGGCCGGCGCCCGCGTCGTGCGGCGGCTGTGCCCCGCAACGCGCGTTTTGAGCCAGCAGGAGCGCCTGGGGTTCCAGCTCGAAAAATTCATGCTGGGAAAAGATTACGCCCTGTCACACGCAAAGCAGATTCTCGAGGCCACGAAGCGGCACCTTCACGAGCTGCACAAATATTTGATCGCGCCGTTCATTAAAGAACTCGAAACTCCCCACCTCGCCATCGTCCCGCACGGCTCTCTGCACTTCCTGCCTTTCCACGCATTCTTCGACGGCGAAAAGTACCTGATCGACGATTTCGAGATCACCTACGCGCCCAGCGCCTCGGTTCTGAAGTACTGCCTGGAAAAACCGGTGGTCGAAAACGCATCGCCTCTGCTGATCGGGGTGGCGGATGAAAGTGTTCCCCTGGTGAAGGAGGAACTCACGCGGCTGAAGCGTCTTTTCCCGGACGCCCGCCTTTTGCAGGACGACTCCGCCATCCGCGAAGCCTTCGTCGAAAACAGCAGGACATCCGAATTCCTCCACATCGCGACTCACGCCGTATTCCGCCAGGATAATCCGATGTTCTCCAGCTTCAAACTGGCGGACGGCTGGTTCACCGCCTTCGACCTGTTCTCAATGGTGTGCCAAACCAATCTCGTTACCTTGAGCGGCTGCCAGTCCGGAATGAGCGAAGTGGCCGGCGCGGACGATCTTCTCGGCCTGATGCGGGGATTTTTGTATGCTGGAGCCCGGTCCCTGCTCCTTAGTTTATGGAATGTTAATGACGAGTCGACCACCGAATTGATGACGCGGTTTTACCAGGAATGGCGAAAAGGAGCTGCAAAATCAACAGCTTTGAGGATCGCCATGCTCGCGGTCCGCGACCGGTATCCAAATCCGTTCTATTGGGCACCATTCTTGCTGGCAGGAAACCCATAACGGAGTTGAAGTTTTTTTGCTCTCTTCGTATTTTTGAGGGCCTTGCTGGCCACTTTTAGCCAGGAGGAGCAATTCGGACAATATGCATTTAAGTTCAGAGATCGCTCTTGATTTCGCAGAAGAGCGATTGGATCAATCCCAAAAACAGTTCTGGCAGCAACACCTGGCGGTTTGCAATGACTGCACGCAGGAAGTTGGCCGATGGCGGCAATTGGGGATCGACCTGGAAAGGTCGCATCTGAAAAGCGCATCCGATCAGGAATTGCAGAACGCAATGCACATCTACCCGAAACGGCCGGACGGTGGCGGCTCAAAAGTCCGCTCCGTCCTGGCCACGCTGATATTCGATAGTTTCATGCAGCCTGCAATGGCCGGCGCCCGCGGCTCAGCCGCACCGGCACGGCAGCTGGTGATGCGCGCCGAAGAGTTCGATATTCATGTGAAGATCTGGGGAGAGCAGGAGCACATGCAAATGCTCGGCCAGCTGCTTCCCCGGCACGGAGAGGACTTCGTCCAATCCGCGCGGTTCCATTTACTGAAAAACGGTGAGCGCATCGAAAGCACAGCCGTCGACGACTTGGGGGAATTCCATTTCAGCGATGTGCCGGAAGGCGACCTCAGCTTGCAGATCGACCTTCCCAATCTGACCGTGATCGGCGCGTTGACCGCGAAGGAATACATTTAGGCGTAGTAGACGCCTATATAGCCGGCTCCAGGAGGATAAAATGACAGGACGTCGATTCTTTCTGACACTGATTTTGATGTTGTGGCTCAGCGTTTACGCGCAGGCGCAAACGCCCGTTATCGTCCAGCTCGCGCCTCTGGGCAATATCACCTCGCTCGTCAACATCCTCGGCGCAAGCATCCTGGACAACATCCCGGGCACCGGTATCTATCTGCTCAAACTGCCGATCTCTGTACCGTCCCTGGTGCCGGCGCTGCTTTCGCGGGTTACGGGATTGCTCGGTATTCAATGGTCCGAGGTCAACACCGGTCTGGCGCTTCCGAACGTCGGACAACTTGGAGTCCTGCAGGTGGTCGGCAGCGTCGATCCCGGCTGGTATGCCGCCCAGCCGGCATGGCAGATCATGCACAGCCAGAACGCGCTGGCCTATTCGCGCGGGGCCGGCGTGATTATCGCCGATCTCAATTCCCAGGTCGATTCGACGCATCCGGCAATCGCCGGCCATCTCACGGGGGGCTACGATTTCATCACGGGAAAGCCGACCGGATATGCGTCTTTGAACCAGTCCTCCGCGAGCTTCATGGACCAGTCGTCCGCAAGCTTCATGGATCAGTCATCCGCGAGTTTCATGGATCAATCTTCGGCGAGCTTCATGGACAACACAGGACTGCCGCAGGCCAGCGCGAATCCCGCATATGGCCACGGCACCGAGTGCGCGGGCGTCCTGGCGGCAATTGCGCCGAACAGCCTGATCATGCCGCTGCGTATATTCGACAGCAATGGAAACTCGGATCTGTTTACGATCGCGAAAGCCATCCGTTATGCGGCTAATCACGGAGCTCAGGTGATCAACATGAGCTTCGGCACGTTAACGGACTCGAACGCCGTCAGGAGCAGCATCTCCTACGCTCAGAGCCTGAGCCTGACGCTGGTCGCTTCAGCGGGAAACAACAATACGACCAGTCCTCAATATCCAGCGGCTTATAGCGGCGTGATCACGACGGCGGCAACAAACATTAGCGATCAAAAGGCGTCGTTCTCGAACTACGGCAGGGCCGTGGTGGTGGATGCCCCCGGTGTGAACATCATTCTTCCCTACCCGGGAGGAATGTACAGCGTCGTTTCCGGCACTTCCTTCAGTGCGCCCGCTGTTGCGGGGACGGCAGCGCTCATCCGCTCGCTGCGGGTCAATGGTGCGACGCCATCCATTACCGGAGCCGCCGTCAACATCAACTCCGAGAACCCCAGTTATGTGAATGAGCTGGGATACGGCCGTATCGACGTCCTCCACGCTGTCAAGCCGAACTGAGTCAAATATGGACGCTTCAAGTGGGTACAACTCCGGCCGCGAAACAGAATACCGTCTCGCCCAGTTGGAGGAAGAGTTTCAACAGCAGACCCTCGCAATGGCAACGTCGCTCGTGTCCCTCATCGATCTCCGCGACCGTTACACCGGCGGCCACAGCCAGCGGGTGGCGAAATATGTCCGCAGCATCGCTGTCCAGATGTGTCTGCCGGACGATGAAACGGAGAGGACCGTTTTCGCTGCGTCACTGCACGACATCGGAAAGATCGGGGTTCCGGATCACATCCTTCTGAAGCCCGGCAGACTCGACGAAGAAGAGTTCGGCTGGATCCGCAAACATCCGGAATGGGGCTGGATGGCCAGCCGCAACGTCAACGGATTCCAGCAAGCCGCTCTGCTCGTTCTGCATCACCACGAACGCCTCGACGGAGACGGTTATCCCAGCCGGCTGCGCGGAACCGAAATCCCTCTCGGCTCCAGGCTCATCGCCGTCGCCGACTCTTATGACGCCCTGACCACGAATCGTCCCTACCGTTCCGCGCGATCTCAAGCGGAAGCGGTCGCTGAATTACAGCGCAACGCCGGTACACAGCTGGATCCTCAGGTCGTGAATGCGTTCTGCCGGGCCATCAGCGGTAGCAAGGAAATGAAGCAGTCGGCATGATCAATGCGGCCCCCTCCTTGTGTAACAAGGTCGTCAGTTTTAGTTTTTTTGACAAGGTTTTTAGCCGCAGATGACGCAGATGACGCGGATGGGGGCGCCTCTAAAGTTCGTTTTTGCGCCCCATCTGCGTCATCTGCGTCATCTGCGGCTAAAAACGTTTGGTTAGCAGTGTGCTACTCTGCCCGCATGGAACTCTTTCAAGTCGATGATGCCGGGCAGCTGTTCATCTCGCCCGCGATCAGCGATTGGGATCTATTGCTTCAGCACCAGCTCGACACGATCATCGACCTGGATGCCGATATCGACGACGGCGTTCCGACCGTGCCGAATCAGTGCCTCTATATCTACTTTCCGATTTTCGATGAGGACCTGCCGAACCTCGCAAAGCTCGACGCGGTCGGACATCTCGGGGCCCGGATTGTGCAGGCCGGACACCGCGTGCTCTCTCATTGCGGCATGGGCTTCAATCGGTCCGCGCTTGTCGCCGGAGTCATTCTCCACAAACTCGGCATGCCCGGCCCCGAAGTCGTTCAACGCCTGCGCGAACGCCGCCCCGGCGCGCTCTTCAACGATTGCTTCGCCGACTACCTGAATTCGCTGCCCGCTAGCCCGGCGCTAGATCGACGCCTTGCGGAAGTATTCAAAAACTGCCGTGTCGAGTGATTGCTGTGCCGCGAATTTCGACATATATAAAGGTTGGGGATGGTCGTGGATAACTTTTCGATGTTCGACACTTTTGGACAGAAAGTCGAATAATTAAAAGAATGTTTTCAAGATTGGACTAATAATTTGAAGGTGAGTCCCAAAATCAGAATATTTAAACGCATCTTTAAACATTGGGTTAATCTTTCCGATCATCAATCCCGTCTTTGCGTCTTTGGATTGATATTTGACTTCTGGGTTTCAAGTCCCAAAACATTGAATTCATATTTCGAAAATAAGGCTAAAGATTCAGATCTTTAATTACATTCTGCAGGGAATTTTTAAAGATCGCGATCATTGACGCCTTTTTGAAAAGATGGATTTAAAGTTTCCGATCTTTGACCCAGTGATTCAAAGATTGAATTGATGTTCCTACCTTCACATCCATTCTTTCAAAATCGGGTTAATGTTGGCGATCTTGGATCGCATCTTTTTAAGATCGGTTTAAAGATGCCCGTTTTTAAAGCCATTTTTGAATTTTGGGCTTAAAGATCGAGATCTTTAAGCCAGTTTTGAAAAGAGTCGCTTCAAGATTGCAGGTTTGAATTCATGTTTTAAACATGGGGCTAATGATTCGGACTCCTGGTCCCATCTTTTTAAAATGCGAATGAAGATACCGATCTTTAATCGCATTTTGAAATTTCGCTGCTAAAGATTCTGAGTTCGGATTCATCTTTGAATTTTGTGTTTAAATACTCGAATTTTGGTTTCCAACTTGCTGTTTTTGAACCGCCAGTGCACAATCCGGCCGCATTTCATCCCGTCTCAAAAGCTAACCCATTGATAAATCATGTTTTCGCGAATGCTTCGAAGCGGCGTACGGAACGAAGCCAACAGCCAAACCTGGTGGCAATTCCGGTGACGACGGACCGTTTTGGCTCCTTGAAAAGCCTGTAAATGTGAATAGCCCCGAGCAGATTCGAACTGCTGACCTCCGGTTTAGGAAACCGCTGCTCTATCCAGCTGAGCTACGGGGCCAAACTATTTAGATACTGTAACTTGAACTAAATACCTGATTCCTCAATATGCAAAAAATGCAACAAATATGCAACAGCGTACCGGATAGCGCACTTTTCCCGGCATTGCTCGTTGCATCGTGTTGCATGTGCGCCGAGCAAAACCCAGATTTGCGGAACATCGCTCTATAAAGCGTTGAAATAAGCATCAGCCGCCTTCGTAACCTCGGCACCGCGGTCTGTAACTGGATGGC
>DASXLG010000289.1 GCA_036496425.1 Terriglobia bacterium
GCGTCTCCATTCAGCGCCCTAGCGGCGACCCAAGAACGGCTTTTTCCCTTAGCCAGGGCCCCGGCCCGGTCAACTACACTATTCTGCCCAACGGGACATCACCGTTTGTGGGAACGAACTATAGCGCCCGGAATGCGACACGCTATGACCCGTCGCTCAGTAATCCTTACGCGATGAATTGGAATGCGACGCTGCAGTATCAGTTTCGGCCGACCTGGATGGCGGAGCTTAGCTATCAGGGTTCAGCCGGCGTCGGTTTGCTCGAGCAATGGGACAGCAATACGATTCCGTTGAATATCTCGAGTAATCCTGCCACGTTAAATCGGATCTGTCAAAATCAGCAGGCTAATAAGCCGTTCCCTAACTATGGATCGATTTATATGTGGAGCAATTTTGGTCATTCGACGTATCACTCAGGCACCATCAAGATCGAGAAACGAACGTCCTTTGGATTGACCATGACTTCGTTCTATACGCGTTCCAAGGCTATCGACGACTGCGATAACGATGGGCTCTGTACGGGCATCACGTATTACAACCGCAGTTTGGAGAAAGGCCGAGCAGGCTTTGACGTAACTAATCGGTCGGTCACTTACTTAACTTACGACCTTCCCTTTGGGCGGAGTAGAAAGTGGATGACTGGCGGGGGTGTCAAGGATTACATACTGGGCGGATGGAATGCCTCAATCATACAAACATTCCAGAGCGGGCTGCCCGTCACCTTTACATTGAATGCCACCGGCGCGACAACGGCGGCAGGCAGCCCGTATCCGTACTTGCCTGGAAACGGAGCGCTTAGACCGGATCAAATCCTGCCGAATGAGCAGTTGATCGTCCAAAATTGGACGATTGGAGACCGGTTCAATAACAACCTGAAAAATGCTATGTGGAATATTAATGCGTTTTCGAATCCTGGTGCTTTTACGGCTGGGACACTCGGCAGGAACACCATCGACGGCCCAGGCCTAAACTGGACGCAAACCTCGCTCGCCAAGAACATCACTATCAAGGAGCGGTACGTATTCCAGGTGCGCTACGACATTAACAACGTTTTCAAACAGCCTAACTTCGTGAATCCGAGTTCCGTCGTGAACCTCAAGAGTCCAAGCCTGTTCGGAAAGCCTACCGCGACACAGGGCGGGTGGTGCTGTCTGGGAGGCCAGTTTGTCAGCACTCTTGCGCTCAAGTTCAGCTTCTGATTGCAGGGATCGGACCACTCGATTTTGAAAATTGACGAAATTACTTTTACCCACGTTCGTATCCCTCTCATCGAACCCTTCAGAATCAGCTCTGGTTGTGTGTCGGTCAAGGAGGGAATTGTTGTCGCCCTTCATTCCGACGGCTTGGTTGGTTTCGGGGAATCATCTCCCATGGGCGGCAGTTTCTATTCCGCCGATACTCCGGAGAAATGCTGGACGGAATTATGTGCGCGGGTTGCGCCGGCGATTGTCGGGCACAGTTGTGAAACGCTCGATGAATGGAACCGGGCATTGGACGAAGTGCAAGCCGGCAATTTCACCAAGACCGGCGTGGAAACAGCACTTTGGGACTTGTTCGCGAAGATGCAAAACAAACCTCTGCATCGCTTACTCGGCGGAAATAGAAACACGGTCGAGTCCGGTCTGGCAGTCGGATTGTATGACGATATTGACCATACCCTCTCCGTAATCGAACGTTATCTCGAGAGCGGCTATCGCAGAGTGAAGTTGAAAATCGAGCCGGGCCGCGATGTGGCGATAGTAGAAGCCGTCAGGCGTGCGTTCGGCGATATTCCTTTGTTCGTGGATGCAAATGGCGCCTACACCGCCGCGCAAGTGAATGTTTTTCGCGAGTTGGATGAATTCAATCTGATGATGTTCGAGCAGCCTTACCCAGGCTCTTTTCTCGAAGAATTGGCGGAGCTGCAGGACCGGGTTCAGACGCCGATTTGCTTAGACGAGAGCCTCGAGACCGTAGAACAGCTTCTCGAGGCGATCCGCCTTGGCAGCTTCCGAATCGCAAATTTCAAAATCCAGCGTGTCGGAGGATTTCATCACGCTCTAGAAATGGACCGGGTCTGCCGCCAGCATGGCATCAAAGCATGGGTCGGCTCCATGCCGGAGCTCGGTATCGGCCAGGCGCAGGGAGCCGCTCTTGCGACTCTCGACAATTTCACTTATCCGACCGATGTGGAAGCAAGCGACCGTTGGTTTCGGGATGATATTATTTCGCCTCAGCTCCAGGTTCGAGGAGGCTGCATTCAGTTGCCGGAGGATCCGGGCCTCGGATGGAAAATCGATCGAGAAAAGATGCTTGAGTATGCAATAGCTTCCAGGACCTTTTCAGAGAACTAAAATGACCAGACGCGTTTTTGTTGCTTCTCTAGCCGCGACGATTTCTTCCGCCGCCGGCCGCTTGCCGGCTAACCGAAATATTAAGTGGGCGCTTAGTGCCGGTCTTTGGTCTCACTATCCTTCAGAACCGATTACGGAAATACTCGATGTCATGCGCGATACCGGATTCATCGGTGTGCGGCTCACGGGTTTTCCCGGCATTCTGAAGACGTATAGTTTGACTGCGTCACAGCTTGAACGCGAAATATCGCGGCGTAACCTGCAGGTTGCGACGATTTCGTTCGGCGGACGGGTGAACGATCCATCGCAACACAAGCAGGTGGTTGCTAAGGCGAGAGAGGCGATGAACTTTCTTAAGGGATTCGGCGCTAACCACCTGGTAGTCTTTCCGCCGGAGCGCGTTTCCGAAGGCCACGATGTCGATAGGGCGTTCAGAGCAATGTGCAAAGGATTCGATCTAATCGGTGAAGCTGCCGGTGAAATGGGTTTCCAGGCAGGCGTTCACAATCATCTTGGGGAGATGGTACAAGGTCCGGAAGAGGTTGACAAATGCATGCAGTTGACTGACCCTAAATTATTCAACTTCGCCCCGGATACCGGCCATTTACGCCTCGCCGGTTGTGATGTCGTAAGAACATTCAATAAGTACCGGAATCGGTTGGTATTCATGGATTATAAGGATGCTCGCTGGACGCAGCCCGCAGCCGATCTGGTTCTACCCAACGGCAAAACTCATAAAAAGGATTCGTCGGATGCGAAGTTCTTCGAGAGTATCTACGATCTGGGCGACGGCGACATCGATTTTCCTTCCTGTCATCGCATTTTGAAAGAAATAGGCTACAAGGGCTGGATCTGCGTCGACCTCGATCGAACTCGCAACGGCCCGCTTGCGAGTTATAAACGGTGTGGCAAGTACATTGTCGACCGCCTGGAGCCAATATACTCGTAATTTGCCGGAGCATGAAATGAACGAATTTTTGAATCGCCGTTCCGCATTGAAATGGGCGGCCGCTCTGCCGATCCTCGGGGCTTTCGCGGCCGAGACGCTTTGGGAAAAGGCTCGCGCTGCGGTGGGCAAGAGACCTGCCGGAAATATTTATAGCCGGCTTGGAGTACGGCCCTTCATCAACGCTCCCGGAACTTGGACATATCTAAGCGGGTCGCTCGAACTTCCGGAGGTGCGCGCCGCAAAGCAAGAGGCCGCGCGGTACTTTGTAGATATCTTTGAGCTGCAACGAGCAGCAGGCAAGCGCTTGGCGGAACTCTCAGGGGCTGAATCGGGCATGGTGACATCGGGTTCGGCGGGTGCGATGGCCTCCGCCGCCGCAGCTTGCATGGCGGGCACTGATCCAGCCAAAATCTGGCAGCTTCCGAATACGACTGGGCTAAAAAACGAAATCGTCATGTTTGGCGGGCGCAGCGCTTTCGATAGCGCCCTGCGACTGACCGGCGCCAAGTTGGTTGTCACTCATACGTCCGAAGAGCTGCAGTCTGCCATCGGCCCCAACACGGCGATGATCTACACCACACGATTGGGAGAAAGCCTCGAGAAGGCGATCGCAATTGCAAAACAGTCACAGGTCCCGCTACTTCTGGACGACGCCGCCGGAATTCCTCCGATCGAGAACCTGCGGCTCTACGCCAAGATGGGCGTCGATTTGTTTTGCTTCAGCGGGGGAAAGGGTCTAGGCGGACCGCAATGTTCAGGGCTGCTGCTTGGCAGAAAGGATTTGATCGAGGCCGCGCTCGCGAACACCAGTCCGTGGGAAGGTGCAATCTGTCGTGCTATGAAAGTCGGCAAGGAAGAGGTCATGGGTTGCCTGGCGGCCGTGGAAGCTTGGACGAAATATGATCTCGAAGCCCTCAATAGCGAATGGAATCGGCGTGTCAAACGAATTGCCGCAATAGTTGAAACAGTACCCGGGGTAACCACCAGTGTCAAAATTCCAGACGGCGGGAATCGCTACCCGACGCTCACTGTTAGTTGGGACGAGAGCGCGTGGAAGTTTGGTGTTGCGGACTGTGATCGTGAGTTGCGGAATGGGGAGCCGCGGATCGAAGTTTTGACAGATTCCAACCCGAGCCTTGTCCCCGCGGTGAAAGAAGGCGATCCGAAGGCTCCCCGCGAGAAGAACAAACTGCAGATCATATCGATGACCATGCAGACTGGGGAAGAGATGATCGTTGGGCGCCGGCTTCGGCAAATCTTAACAACTGCGCGAGCAAATGCGAAGGCATGAAACGGGAATGCGGCTGTTCTTCCAATTGGTTCTCGCGCTGCCGCTGGTGGCCCAGCCGCACTACGATCTTCTATTGAAAGGCGGGCATGTCGTCGACGCCAAGAGCCATCTTTCGGCAGTACGCGATGTCGCCATCGCCAATGGCCGGATTGCCGCCGTTCTCGAGAATATTCCGCCGGCGGAAGCGCGGAAGACAATCGATGTTTCCACTCTCTACGTCACGCCCGGCCTGGTGGACATGCACGTCCACGTATTTGCTTCCAGTATGGGCCGCGAATATACCGGGGAAGCTTGTGTACGCCCGGATGGGTTCACCTTTCGGAGCGGCGTTACCACGGTCGTCGATGCCGGAAGTTCCGGTTGGCGTAATTTTGGGGTGTTTCGCGACGAGATCATCAATAAGGTGCAGACTCGCGTTTTCGCCATGCTCAACATTGTCGGCAGCGGCATGGGCGGCCGTAAAGACGTGGAACAGAATACCAGCGACATGGATCCGAAGCGAACCGCGGAAGTTGCCAAACGCAATAGCGACCTGGTTGTGGGCATCAAGGTGGCCCACTACGCCGGGCCGGAATGGATTGCCGTTGATCGCGGAGTCGAGGCGGGAAAGCTAGCCAACGTTCCGGTGATGGTCGATTTCGCAACGTTTCGTCCCGAGCGGCCATTCCAGGATTTGGTGCTCAAGCATTTGCGCCCTGGAGATATCTATACGCACACTTATCTTTCCGTTGTGCCGATGCTCGACGAGGACCATCGGCTCTTGCCCTATCTCTTCGAGGCCCGCAAACGGGGCATTATCTTTGATGTCGGCCATGGTGGCGGCAGCTTTTCCTTTCGGCAGGCCATCCCTGCGATCCGGCAAGGTTTTGCTCCCGACTCGATCTCCACCGATCTGCACATCGAAAGCATGAATGCCGGCATGAAGGACATGCTCAACCTGATGTCGAAATTTTTGAATATGGGCATGTCGCCTGAAGATGTCATCGCTCGTGCTACCTGGCATCCGGCCCGTGAAATTCATCACGAAGAGTTGGGGAATCTCTCGGTGGGCGCACCGGCTGACATTGCCGTCCTGCGGTTGGTCCATGGCGATTTCGGGTTTGTCGATTCGGCACGACTCCGGTTGCGCGGCAACCAGAAACTGGTCGGCGAATTGACGCTGCGCGAAGGGAAGGTTGTATGGGATCTGAACGGAATCACCAGTAAAGATTGGGACGATGACGGAAAGCAACAGTAGGCGAGCGTTCCTTGCGAAAGCAAGCGTTGCTCTTGCCTTGGCAAAAACCGAGAAGCTGATCATTGACACGCACCTGGAAGTCTGGACGTTCGACCCGAAGTTTCCCTTCCATCACCCCGAACGGCCGGAATTGAAACGTGTCGCGGTGGAAGCGCCGGTCGAGAATCAGGTTACCGACATGCAGGAATTCGGCCTGCGCTATGCGGTGCTCATCACGCCCCGCTTTTATGGATGGGACAACTCGTACACCAGCCACTCATTGCGGCGGTATGCGAACCTATTCGTCGC
>DASXLG010000290.1 GCA_036496425.1 Terriglobia bacterium
GGAAAGGCAAGGCGCTCTTGCTAAACTTAATTTCAAAGAAGCGCAGGGAGCTGCTGGTAAACGGTCGTGCCTGGTTTCGAACCGGCGAATGTGGCGAGTATCTAAACGTTCCCCTTCCGAAATCGACCATGGAGTTCGTCACCGTCGAACCTGCCTCCGGCTATTTCTGTTCAAAAACCGGTTTCGCGCATTCGGCCTTCTCGACGGAAATGCCGGATACGAGTGGGCGTAATCCGGGCGGCGATGGGGTGCGACTGTGCCTATCAATGTCTTTGAGTACGATCGATCAGCTTAAAGACCTCTTGGGGTACCTTCACGATACCTCCGGGCTGTCATCGAATGGCGCATTTACGATCCATCAGGACGGCGCCTGTTGGCACGGTGTCGGTGTGGAGAGCTTTTTAAAGGCCCTGCGTGACCCGTGGGCGCGCTATCGAGCCGCATCCATGGACAGAGTCCATCACTCCGAAGACATCATCTATTTTGGCCAGTTCCGAAACGGCTGGTTGATGTTGTATACCCGGCAACGGATCCCTGAGGGACCTAAATCCCCGGCGTTCCTGCATGAGACCGACATTTGCATTCAACTTCCCGGCGTACCGGTGGACGTCGCTCCGTATCTGGACCTCTGTCGCTATACAGGCAACGAGTGGGAGAGCTTCGGAACGATTCTTGAAAACCGAAGGCAAATGAAGCGGCTTCAGAAGCCGATCAAATTAGAAGTCGTGGGATCGCTGGTCCGAACCGATGAGAATCGGGAGGCCGACCGTTGGATTGTCGGACTCGTCGCACGCAATCCGTTTTATCGCAAGCGGAAGCTTCCGCGCGAACTCGAACTGGAGGGCTCGCCGTTACACGACCTGCTGCAAATGGAGCTGCTTCTTTTGGATCTCAGGGACCATCACCAGGAGGGCGATCAGGTTGATCACTATGTGCTACAGGGTTTTGAAACGACGGATGCCCAGTACGCACAAATCATCCGGCCTTTCGGCACGTGGCATAAGATCGTCAAACGCATTCGAGACGGGCTGCCCGTCGAAGAGATCTCAGATCTCGAGATTTCCGGCTTGCTTCCCCGAAAGCTTCTCCTCAAACCGTTGCCTCGCCGGCGGGCAACACGCCGCGGCACGTCGGGACAATGATCGTCGCACGCTACGCTGTGCCTTCGCCCTACGGCGGCACGAAGATGTCTTTGGGCAGCGCCCCATCGGCGTGGTTGAGCGAAAACGGATGCAGAAGCATCGTTCCGACTAAGACCCCGACATGACAGACCAACAGGACTCGATTCCACATTCCCTTGCGGGATGCTGAAGCCTCCGAATTGTTTGGTGTCCTCATAGGCGTACCTCCTTCCCGGCTCATGTTGCCAAGATGTTGTTCCATAGGTTGTGCCGACGAAGAACGCTGCTCCGGAACTCTCGCTCCCCAAAAACATCTCAAAGACAGGGTACCGCGGTTGTGCCGGCGAGTCCGTGATTTCTCTCGCAGCCGCCGCGTCCGGCGCGGGGAACCGGACTCTCCTGAAGGCGGCCGCTCATGCGTAGTTCCGTCAGTTTGCGGCGAGCTTTGTCCTTATTTGCTCGAGCACCGCGATATGCTCGTCCGGCAGGGTTTGCAGTGCCCGGACCGTAGTTCCACGGTACATATTCGCAACGCCATCGGTGCCATACACGATTCCCGCGGTGGATACGAGAATCGCAGTAACGCGATGTTGCTGGAGATATCTCAGGAAGCGGCGTCGATGCTTCTCGATGAATTGTAGATTGGTATGTTGGAAAGGCGACTCGGGATCGGTGGCCACTCGAATCGAATTGGCGGGCAGATTGTCGTCCAGATTCACTGCGACAATTCCGAATATCGAACTGTCGCCGGCAAGCTGACTGACTCCCTTCGATAACGTATTTGAAAAATGCTTGTCGGAATAGACCTTCTTGCAGGTCACACCAACCTGCGGGTTATCTAGATTCAGCATGATGTCGGGAGGCTCTTTCAAGGTCGCCGGAATTGACATGCGATTAAAGAGCGCGTTCAGCTCGAGCTCCCAAAGGACATCCTTCGCTGAAGACTCTTTGCGGTCCCAAAGGCTGAGGCTTCCCTTTGAGAGGCGACGCAGCGCTTCCTCGGTCGTACGGTCGTCTCCGATTAGGCCCGAAAGGAGAGCGTCCGCAACGCGATCCAGGTGGATCGTTTGATAAAACTGCGCGGCGGATAGGCTTCGCTCTTTGCCGGTAAGCCAAGCATC
>DASXLG010000291.1 GCA_036496425.1 Terriglobia bacterium
ATGATCCAACCGGCAATAGACTTAAAGCTTAAGAGATCTGCTGGGCGAGCTGATTGACGACCGAATCGTTGATCTTGATCTGCTTGCCGGTTTCCATCCGCTTCTTCACTTCCTGAATGTAGGCGTTGAAATATTCGTCGCGCCTTTCCGGCAGCATCTCGTTGCGAACCATATCCAGCGACTTCTTCATCTCGTCAGGACTGATTTCCTTGCGTTCCTTGACATCGAAAGCCAGGGTTTTGCCTGCCACCGTTACCGGTGAGCCGGGTTTGCCCAGCGGCAGCGTGAACATTTCCTTATCCAGTTCTGCGATCGAACCGAATTCGGGGAGGGATGCGCCGCGGGTCAGCATGTCGCTGGTTTTCACATCAGCGCCGACGGCCTTTGCCGCAGCGGCCAGGTCCTTTCCGCTCTTCAGCATGTCCTCAATCTGCTTCGCCTTGTCCGCCGCAAGCTGCTTGGCTTTTTCGGTCTTGACGTCTTCCGCGACCTTGGACCGAGCCTCATCGAATGATGCCGGATGAGACGGAGCAATGTCGCTGAGCTGCGGAACGACGAAGCCGCGATCCACCTGAACTGCAGTTCCAATCTCCCCCTTGGCCATCCCGAACATCTTTTTTTCGAGTTCGGCAGCGTTGCCGAGTTCGGGGATCGGTGTGCCTTGCTCCACGAGAGGCGTTTCTTTGACCTGTGCGTTGTACTTCGCGGCGACCGCGTCGAGGTTCTTGTTATTCACAAGATCCACCGCAATCTGCTGAGCCAGGTCGCTCGCTTTCTGTTCGGCCTTGCGCGTTTCCACGATCGGACGGATGGCTTCCTTCATTTCCTCGAAGGGCCGCACCCGCGCTTCCTGTTTGCCGTTCACTTTGATGATATGGATACCGGCCTGTGACTGCACCAGGTCGCTGATTGCACCGACACCCAGGCTGAAGGCCACTTTTTCAAACTCCGGAACCATCTGTCCGCGTCCGAAATCGCCCAGATCGCCGCCGCTCTTGGCCGTGGCGTCTTCGGAATACTCCTTGGCCAACATGCCGAAGTCTTCACCCTTCTTGGCGCGTTCCAGCACCATCTGGGCTTTCTCTTTGATTTTTGCAATCTCTTCAGGGGTCTTTCCCTGCGTCTTGAAGAGGATGTGCTGGGCCTTCACGCGCTCCGGAAGCGTGTACTCGTTTTTATGCTGCTCGTAGTACTGGCGAAGTTCATCGTCCGTGACTTTGATATCGGCCCGCAGTTTAAGCGATTCGAGAAAGATGTACCTGGCTTTCCGTTTTTCCGGGACCGTGTACTTCGCCTTGTTTTTCTCGTAATAGTCTTTCTCGTCCTGATCCGAAACCGTGACTTTGCTTTCGAGCTTGGATGCATCGATCACAAAGTAATCGAGTTTGGCCTTTTCGTTACGGCGTTTGTATTCCTCTTCCACATCTTTGTCGCTGACACTGACGGCCGCCGTGATAAAGCTTTTCAGCTTGTCGGTGAGAATCTCGTTTGCGACATTGGACTCAAAGTCTTCAACGGTGAGATTGTTTTGAGCCAGGATCGCCTGATAGCGGTCCTGGCCGATGAACGCGCCGTTCTCCCGGAAAACAGCGTTTTCCAGAATCTTTTGTTCGATTTCCGCGGGCGTGACATTCAAACCCAGACGTTTTGCTTCCTCGGTAACCACGTGGCGGGTGACGAGGGCATCCATGATCTGGCGGTCGAACCGGAATGCCTTCAACATCTCGGGGTTGATCTGGCCGCGCATGCGATCGACATAATTTCGATATGCCGTCTGAAATTCCTTTGCACTGATGCTATCGTGGCCAATCGAGGCGACGTCGCCGGTCAGATTAACGCTTGGGAGGTCTCCTAACGGGATGTACAGGGCCACCAGACTGACGCTGAAAACGAATATGAGGATGATCCAGATCCACTTCAGGTTCGATTGCTGGCGCCTCATGAAATCCAACATAAACGGTCCTCCAAAACGACTATGGTAACAGAATTTAGGAGTGATACCGTGGGGGAATGGATTTCTGGTATGATGCACAGACATCTCGGTCTCAACCCCTGCCCGGTAGGTGCTTGATCGAATTAAGATTTCTCCTCAAGAACTAAGGAGCCCAAAAACTTCCATGAACTTTCGCCCGCTGTTTAGTTTGTTTTCCAGCGATCTTGCCATCGATCTGGGCACAGCGAATACTCTGGTGTACGCCAAAGGCCGTGGCATCGTCGTCAACGAACCCTCCATTGTTGCCATCAACAAACTCACAAACCAGCCGGAAGCTGTCGGTAAGGAAGCCAAGGAAATGCTTGGAAGGACTCCGGGCAACATCGTCGCCATACGGCCGATGAAAGACGGCGTCATCGCCGACTTCACGGTCACGGAGAAGATGCTGACGTATTTCATCCAGAAGGCCCACAGCCGGAAGGTATTGGTTCACCCGCGAATCGTGATCGGCGTACCGTCAGGAATCACGCAGGTCGAGAAGCGGGCCGTACAGGACTCGGCGTATCGCGCAAAGGCGAGCGAGGCCCATCTTGTCGAACAGGCAATGGCGGCCGCCATCGGCGCCGGACTGCCGGTCACGGAACCATCGGGAAATATGATCGTCGACATCGGCGGCGGTACCACGGAAATTGCCGTCATTTCCTTGTCGGGCGTGGTTCACAGCCGTTCCGACAAAACCGCCGGCAACGAGATGGATGAAGCGATTACGCAATACATAAAAAGGAAATACAACCTGCTCATCGGTGAGCGTACAGCGGAGCAGATCAAGATCGAGGTCGGATCTGCTTATCCGTTGGAGCAGCCCCGCACGATGGAAATCAAAGGGCGCGATCTGATGGAAGGGGTTCCGAAAAGCGTGATCGTCTCGGACGAGGAAATCCGCGAGGCTCTCGATGAGTGCATCAACATCATTGTGAATTCGATCCGCGTCGTGCTCGAGCGCACGCCGCCCGAACTCTCGGCAGATATCGCCGATCGCGGCATCGTGCTTGCCGGCGGAGGTGCGCTGATCAAGAACCTCGACAAGCGGATACGTGAAGAGACCGGGCTGCCCGTAACGTTGGCGGAAAATCCATTGTCGTGCGTGGTTCTGGGTACAGGTAAGATGTTAAGCGACTTCGATCTGCTGAGAAAAATCGCGATCAACTAACAACTTGGATGAGCCGAACCGTTGTCGAATCCAAAAAACCTGTCTGGATCGTGCTTGCGGCTGCTCTCATCATTCACACCGGCCTCATTTCGCTGCAGGGCCGGCGCCGCATCGACACGAGTTTTGTTCGAATGTGGATTCTCGACTCGCTGGCTCCGATGGAGAAGCTCGTCGACCGGTCCTCATACGGCGTTCTCTATGTGTGGGACCACTACATCGCGCTGATCGGCCTTCACGACGAAAACCAGCGTCTGAAACATGAAAACGACGAGCTTCGTATGCAGATTGCGGGCAATCACGAAGCCGTGCTCGAAGCGAATCGGGTGCGGGCGCTCGCCGGTCTCCAGGATTCCGGGATCGGCAAGACGGTGGTGGCCCGGGTCATCGGCCGCGACGCTTCAAGGAGCCAGACCGTGACGATCGACAAAGGACGCGCCCACGGAGTGAAACCCGATTCCGCGGTGATCACCGCGGATGGAATTGTGGGACGCGTGATTCAGTCCAGCAATTTCTTTTCGATCGTGCAATTGATTACGGACTCTCAGGGCGCGGTCGGCGTAATGCTGGAATCCACCAGGCGGCAGGGCATCGTTCGCGGCACCGGCGGCGTTGAGCTGGATCTCGATTACATCGATGACGACAACGAACTGAAAGCGGGAGACAAATTCCTGACGTCCGGGCAGGATCGGATTTATCCCAAAGGCCTGCCGATGGGCATCATCACCAATGTCGGCAACCGTCGCGCCGGGGGGCTGATCCGGGCAGTGCAAATCCGCCCCACTGCCGATCTCGGCCGTTTGGAAGATGTTCTGTGCATCACGGAGAGGTCTCAAGCTGTCGATGCCGATCCGGTTTACGGGCCGCCGGCGCCATGAACACTCGATGTTGAATAAGTAGATGGCGACTGACTATTCCATGACTCGAATCAGCACGCTTGCGATCATCGGAAAGTTCGCGATCGCGCTGATTGCCGTGGTCGTCACTCAAGGCATTTTATCCTTTAAATTCAAGGTCTTCGGGTACTTTGACCTGCCCCTGATCTGCTCCGTCTTTTACGGTTTTACCCTGGGTAACCCGATTGCATCGATCCTGATCGGCAGTTCGCTCGGCCTCATGCAGGACAGCCTTTCGGGCGCCGTTCTGGGCGCCAACGGCTTGAGTAAGACACTCATCGGGTTCTTCGCCGCTTCTGCCGTGTCCAAGTTCGCCGTCGATCAGCCGATTACCCGCATTTTTGCTTTGTTTTTGTTTAGCATAGGGGATGGCATACTGGTTACTATTCTTGGTTTAATGGTGAGTCCAACAGGATCGAGCGCGATCTATAGTGGCGCACTGGGCAGATGGCTACTATCAGCGACATTCAATACGCTGCTTGGACTGGTTTTATTCGGATATCACGACCGGTGGACCGATGCTAGAACGTGAAGAGGCGTCGCTGCTTCGTTGGCGCGCAAGTTTCATCTCATATTGTTTCATTGCAATCCTGTTTGTGCTTGCATTCGGTTTCTGGAACGCTCAAGTCGTGCAGTCCGGATATTACGAGCAGCGCGCGGAAGAAAATCGAATCCGGCAAATTCCGCTGCGCGCGCCACGCGGCCGTATCTTTGATCGTTTCCATCGGGTTCTTGCCGACAACCGGCCTTCATACGACATCATTCTGATTCGCGAGAACAGTCCTCACACGGTTGAACAGACCGCCGCCATGCTTGCCGAAGGCGTCACCATGTCGAAGGACGAGCTGATGGACCGTATCAACCACAAGAAACACGATCCGAAATTCCGGCCCATCATTCTGAAGGAAGATGTTTCCGTAGGCGACATCGCATACGTGAAGGCGCATAAGTACGAACTGCCGGAAATCAGCATCGAACTGCAGCCGCGCCGCCGTTATCTGCAGGATCAAATGGCGGCACATGCCATGGGGTATGTTGGAGAAGTCACCGAGGCCGAGCTGGCGACGCCGGATTTCGTGGACTTCAAATCGGGCGACCAGGTTGGAAAGACAGGTCTGGAACGCGAGTACAACAATGTGCTCGTCGGGAAGGACGGATTCAAGCGGGTCATCGTCAACAACTTCGGCCGCGAAATGGGAAAGCTGGATGAAGAACCGTTCACCGCGGGCAACGACTTGATGACGACGATCGATCTCGATCTGCAGCGCGCCGCAGAAGACGCCGTCGGCGATCAGATGGGCGCGGTTGTGGCGCTCGATCCGCGAAACGGCGAAATTCTCGCGTTCGTGAGTAAGCCCGCCTACGATCCCAATCTGTTTGCCACGCGAATTTCCGCGGCGGATTACCGCAGCCTGGCGGACGACCCGCGTAAACCGATGCTCGACCGCGCCATTCAAAGCAAGTTTGCGCCGGGCTCGGTATTCAAGGTTTTCGAGGCGGCTGCCGCCCTCGAGGCAGGAACTTTGAATCCATTGCGTACCATTTTCTGTGGCGGCTCCGAAGTGTTCTACGGGCGCTCCTTTGCATGTGACAAGCACCACGGAACGCTCGACCTGCATGAAGCAATTGTCCATTCATGCGACATCTATTTCTATAACGTCGGAAAAGAACTGGGAATTGATAATATTTCGACATACGCGAAAATGATGGGACTCGGACGAAAGACCGGCGTGGACTTACCCAATGAAGAGACAGGCCTGATTCCGTCTCGGGAATGGAAGCTGAAGGCATTAAAAGCGAAGTGGTATGAAGGCGAAACGATCTCTGTCGCCATCGGACAGGGCTATGTCAACATCACTCCAATTGAGGTCGCTTGGGCCATGGGTGGACTCACGACCGGCGGCCGCCTGAAGCAGCCACATCTGGTTAATCCGCAAGAGTTGAAAAAGCTTGGATTCCCGGCTAATGAGGTGGTCGAAGAAGACTACCCGATTCAGGAATCCACCGTCGACTTCGTGACGCAAGCCATGTGGGGCGTGGTCAACGAACAGGGTGGCACGGGAGGTAACGCGAGGGTCAACGGTTTCGAAGTGGGCGGGAAAACCGGAACGGCGCAGATTGTGGGCGGAAAAGACGCCGGAAAGACTAATAAAGACCGCAGAGAAAATGCATGGTTCGTCGGATTCGCGCCATATCGGAATCCGGAGATTGTCGTAGCCACAATCATTCAGAACGGCGGGTGGGGCTCCGAAGCGGCCGCGCCGGTTGCGCACGCCGTCCTGGACACGTATTACAAAAAGAAAATCGGGCAATTCGATGGCAAGCTGGCCACGATTGCGGCGAAATGATTTTATTGGAGATTCGAAATCGGAAGTTCGAAATTGGAGATCGGATTTCAAATTTCCAATTTCGAATCTCTAATCTCGAATCTCCAATAGTTATAGGATTGTTTGAATGATCGTTCCCCTCAAGTCGAAGCGTTTCTGGCAGGACTTCGACTGGCTTTTGCTGGCTGCCGCGTTGCTGCTGTCGGTTATCAGCATCACCGAAATCTACAGCGCCACCATGGCGCAAGGCGCATCGACGTACAGCCTCCGTCAATTGGCGTGGGTGGCGTTCGGCGTCGTTTGTTTATTTGTCATTTCTGCGATCGATTATCACCTCATTTCGGAACACGTTCCGTGGCTGTATGTGCTCGGGCTCGGCGCTTTGCTCTATACGCTGGTCCTCGGTCATCGCGTTTCCGGCTCGAAAAGCTGGGTCGGATTCGGATCTCTGGCGTTTCAGCCCTCGGAATTGATCAAAATGATTGTCGTGGTTGCTCTGGCGAGATACCTGTCGGAGCTGCGAAGCAGCAAGTACATGACGTTCGCGCAGATTGTCAAAGCCTGCGCGATTGTTATGGTTCCGATGGGACTCATTCTGCTGCAACCGGACCTGGGGACTACGCTGACCTATCTGCCGGTGATCGCCGTCGGGCTGTTTGTCCGCGGCATACGGCCGGTCGCGCTGGTTTCTCTGGTTCTGGGGTTTGTTCTGGTCCTTCCGGTTTCGTGGATGGTTCTGAAGCCGTATCAGAAGGAACGTATTTTGACTTTCATGGATCCCGATAGAGATCCCCTCGGCAAGGGCTACCAGGTGACGCAATCGAAGATTGCGATCGGCTCCGGTGGACTGCTCGGCAAGGGGGTGTTTCGCGGATCTCAAAACACCTTGGGATTTTTGCCAACCCGCCATACCGATTTCATTTTTTCGGTCGTGGGAGAGGAGTTAGGGTTCGTCGGCGTCATGACCACGCTTGGTCTGTTGTCGTTCATCATTTTCCGGTCGGTATACAATGCGCAGACGGCGCGCGACAATCTGGGGCTGTTTATTGTGATGGGCGTTGTCGGAGTTTTCTTTTTCCACCTCATTGTCAATGTCGGAATGGTGATCGGATTCATGCCGACTACCGGGATACCGCTTCCGTTCCTGAGCTATGGGGGATCGTCTGTCCTGAATGCTTATGTTGCTTTGGGGCTGGTGATGAGCGTCCGCCGCTGCCGTTACGTGAATTGACCGGAGCATGTTATATTGCGGTTCAGGCGCGGTTTGACCATTTTTATTGATTCAGCGAACGTGGACGTTCGCTATTTAACTAACGCGTCAAAGATTTAAAAAAAGTTTTGGCCCGTTTAAGAGTTGAGCAGGATGAGATTTCCCGCTCCTCCGGGCACAGGAGTTTTCCATGACAATACGTGACATTTGCCTTGCGGCGAGGTGTCTCGACGTGTCCCTGTGCGGCGCCATAAACGGGCACAGGAGTTCCGATGCAGAAAGAATTGATCATCTCCACGACACAGCAGGAGACCAAACTCGCCATCCTGGAGGACGACGAGCTCGTTGAGTTTTACATCGAGCGCTACCGCTCCCAGGGTATCGTCGGCAACATCTATAAGGGCAAGGTCACAAAGGTCCTGCCCGGGATGCAGTCCGCATTTGTAGACATCGGTCTGGAGCGCGATGCGTTCCTCTATGTTTCCGACTTTTTCGAAGATATCGAAGAATACGACAAGATCGTTTCGACGGTTGAAGACGAAGTCGCTCAACTGCAGGAGGGCGGACGTGGAAAAGCAGCACCGCTGCCGCCCGTCCAACCGGTAGCTGCCGCCCCGTCTATTCCCGCTCCGTCTGTTCCCGCTCCGGGCCCTGCTGCGGCAGATGCAGAAGAGTCTGAAGAAGCGGAGCCCGCTGCGGAGGCCGTCGTCCCTGTCGCTGCTATCCAGGCTCTGCCCGGAGAATCGCTGGGCGAAGGTGAACGCGAGCGTCCCAGTGGCCCTCCCGCGCCGGATGAATTCGAGCGGCGCGGCCGTGACGGCGGACGAGGCCGCCGGGACCGTGGAGACCGTGACCGTGATCGTGACCGCCGCGGTCCAAAGAAACCGAAGATTCCCTCCTTTGAAAACAAGTCCTATGAAAGCCGTCCGGAAGAGCGCACCTTTAGCAGCAAGCTGGAAGCGCTGCCGGGCGAATCCCTCTCGAAGGTATCTCACCGCAGCGAACCCGGGCCCGAAGCGGAAGAGGACAGGAATGCGCCGCTCGGCGCCGTCGCAGAAGAGCCGCCTTCGGAGGCGGGTTCCGACGCGCCGCATGCCGAACATTCTCCGGCTCAGCGCGAGGCCGCATTTCCAGCCGCGCCCGAGCAAGGTGAACAGAAGAGTTCGCCCCATAAAGATGAAGAAGGCAGTGCGCGTATCACCGATCGTTCGGACAATTTTCCGTTCGCGCATCGTTCTTCGAATCGCCGCCCCCGCCGAGGACGTGGCGGGCCAGGCGGACCCGGCGGACCTGGCGGGCCACCGCCCGCAAGAATCGACGAGCACCGAATCAGCAGCGGCTCCCCGAAAGCCGGCCCGATGATTTCCGAACTGCTCCGCGAAGGTCAGGAGATCCTGGTACAGGTTTCAAAAGAACCCCTGGGTAAGAAGGGCGCGCGTATCACTTCGCATATCGCGCTGCCGGGACGATATCTCGTCTATATGCCGACCGTCGATCATGTCGGAGTCTCACGCAAGATTGCCTCCGACGAAGAGCGCTTGCGCCTGAAGCGGGTCATCCACGAAAACCGGAACGGTCTGCCGGGCGGCTTCATTGTCCGCACGGCTGCCGAAGGCCGCGGTGAAGACGAATTCGTTCAGGATATCCGCTTCCTCGGCAATCTCTGGACCGACATTCGCGCGAAAAGCGAGAAGAAATCCGCGCCGGCGCTGATTCATAGCGACCTGAACCTCGTGCAGCGGCTGCTTCGCGATCAACTCTCGCAGGATTACCGCGCCATCCGGCTCGACAACGAGGCCGAATTCGCAACCGTCCTGGATTTCGTAAGCAAATTCCAGCCTGCGCTCGTCAATCGCGTGAAGCTGCACGTCAAGGACACGCCGATTTTCGAAGAGTACGGCTTAAACAGCGAAATCGATAAGGCGCTGCGGCCGAAAGTCTGGCTGAAGTCGGGCGGTTACATCGTGATCAACCAGACCGAAGCGCTTGTCGCCATCGATGTCAATACCGGGAAGTTCGTCGGGAAGTCCAACCGGCTCGAAGATACGATCGTCCGGACCAACGTCGATGCGGTGCATGAAATCGTCCGGCAGATCCGTCTGCGGAATCTCGGCGGGATCATCGTCGTCGATTTCATCGACATGGAAGAGAAGAAAAATCGCCAGCGTGTGATGGCCGCGTTGGAGGAAGCCGTGCGGGCCGACCGCGTCCCTTCCAAGATTCTTCAGTTCAATGATTTCGGCCTCGTCGCGATCACCCGCAAGCGGACGCAACCGTCGCTGGAGCGAACCATTTGCCGTCCGTGTTCGTATTGCAACGGCGCCGGCTGGTCCAAAACGCCGGAAACGATCTGCTACGAGATTCAACAGGAAATCAAGAAGATGGTGCACATGTTTGACGGCAAGGAGATCACGGTTCGCGTCAATCCGGAGATTGGTAAAGCCCTCAAGAGCGGCGAATTCGTATCATTGAATGAGATCGAGGATTGGACGAAGAAAGATATCGTTGTGAAATCCGATCCGCTGCTTCACGAGGAACATTTCGACATTTTCTAGAGACGAATATGGCTGAACCGTTTGATGTCGCGGTCATCGGATCAGGTCCCGGCGGGTATGTTGCAGCTATCCGCGCGGGGCAGCTCGGGCTCAAGGCCGCCGTTATCGAGAAAGACTCCCGATACGGCGGCACTTGCCTTCTGCGTGGCTGCATTCCCACCAAAGCATTGCTGCGCGACGCTCATCTTTTTCAGGAGATCAAGCGGGCAAAACAGCAGGGCTTGTTCAAGACCGGCGATGTCGAGATCGACTGGGCGAAGATCCAGGATCGAAAGAACGATATCGTCGATAAAAACGCCAAAGGCGTCGATTTCCTCTTTCGCAAGAACAAGGTCACGGTATTCAAGGGCTACGGCACGATTGTCAGCCCGGCAAAAATCCTGGTGAAGGGCGACAGCGCTTCAACCGAAGTCGAGGCAAAGAACATCATTATTGCCACGGGTTCCGAAGCGAAATCGCTGCCCGGGTACAACTTCGACGAAAAGAACATCCTCAGCAACATCGGAGTTCTCGAGCTCAAAGAGGTACCGAAATCCATGCTCATCGTCGGGAGCGGCGCCGTCGGCGTGGAATTCGCTTCGATTTACAACAGTTTCGGTACCAAGGTCATCCTGATTGAAGTGCTGCCGAATATGGTCCCCGTCGAAGACGAGGAAGTATCCAAGGAACTGAAACGCGTCTTCACGAAGAAGGGCATCGAAGTCTATACCAAAGCCAGACTCGAGAGCGCACAGGTTAAGGATGGCGCCGTCGAAATCACGTTTCAAACCGAAAAGGGCGAGGTCAAGAAATACACCGTCGACAAGATGCTGATGGCGACCGGCCGCGGTCCGAATTCAGCCAACATCGGGCTCGACAAGCTTGGTGTAGCGATGGAGCGCGGGTTTGTAAAGGTTGACCCGTATATGGAAACCAGCGTGAAGGGCGTCTACGCCATCGGCGACGTGACGCCTTCACCTCTGCTTGCGCATGTCGCTTCCCAGGAAGGCATCGTGGCCGTTGAAAAGATCGCCGGCAAGCATCCCGTGCCCATCAAGTACAACCAGGTGCCGGGATGTACGTATTGCGATCCCCAGGTTGCGAGCGTCGGGCTCACCGAAGCCAAAGCCAAAGAAGCCGGGCACACCGTCAAAGTCGGAAAATTTCCATTTACCGCGGTTGCCAAGGCCAAAATCGAAGACGCATCCGAAGGCTTCGTCAAGATCGTTGCGGATGCAAAATACGGCGAAATCCTGGGCGCCCACATGATCGGAAATTCGGTGACGGAGATGATCGAAGAAGTTGTCGCTGCGATGGCCCTTGAAGGCACTGTAGCAGACCTGGTGAATGCCATCCACGCGCATCCCACTCTGACCGAAGCCACACACGAAGCCGCCGAAGCGGTATTCGGCGCCGCGATCCATATTTAGAAAACGGAAGATTAAGAAGCACAAGAAGCACAAGAAAAGGACGCCTTTTCTTGTGCCTCTTGTGCTTCTTGTGTTCCGTCCCCTGTATACTTCGAATAATGAGCAACCGTCCGGACTGGCTGAAAGTACGAATTCCCGGCGGCGACAATTACATGGAGGTCCGCCGCATCCTCCGCTCGCACAAGCTCAACACCATTTGTGAGGACGCGATGTGTCCGAACATCGCGGAATGCTGGGGCAAGCACCGGACCGCTACTTTCATGATCCTCGGCGATATCTGCACGCGCGCCTGCGCCTTCTGCGCCGTCACCAGCGGAAAACCCACGGAACTCGATTTGTTGGAGCCGGGTAGAGTGGCGGCTGCAATCGCCGATCTCAAACTGAAGCACGCCGTGATCACTTCCGTCGATCGCGATGATCTCCGGGATGGCGGCGCCTCGATCTTCGCCGAAACAGTCCGCCAGATTCGGCGGCTCGACTCCAATGTGAAGGTCGAACTGCTCACGCCGGATTTTCAAGGTTCACTCGATTCCGTGCGAACGATTATCGATGCTCGGCCGGATATTTTCTCCCACAACGTCGAGACGGTGCGCCGGTTGTACCCCGGAATCCGTTTCAAGTCCGATTACACGACGTCGTTTGGATTGTTGAAGTCCGCAAAGGAAATGAATCCGCTGATCTTCATTAAGACCGGCATCATGCTTGGACTCGGCGAGGAGAAAGAGGAAATTCTCGAGCTGTTACACCATGCCGTCGATGCCGGTGTTGATATTCTGACAATCGGGCAATACTTGCGGCCCTCTATGAAGCATGCCGAAATCAAGAAGTATTACCATCCCGATGAATTCGCCGAACTCGGGCGTATTGGGCGCACCCTCGGCATTCGTTGGGTTTTCTCAGGTCCGCTCGTCCGCAGTTCCTATCACGCCGAGGACGTCTTCGATCAAATGATGGCGCAGCCGTAGAGGCGAAGAAAAAAGGAACACAAGAAGCACAAGAGGCACAAGAAAGGTGTCCCTCTCTTGTGCTTCTTGTGTTCCGTTTTTCTTCCCCTCTACAAGTTCGGGTCCGCGCTTCCCACAAGCTCAAGATTGAGCCCGTTGGGATCTTTGACGAAAACGTTGCGGATGGTATCGCTCCACTCCACGAGTTCTGCATTGCGCGACAGCACGCGCCCGTTATTCTGTTTGATCTTCGCAAGCAACTCCCGGATGTGTCCGATACGGAGCGCCATGCCGGAGGCGTTGGGGTCGGTGACGCGAAGATCGAATGCTTTTCGCGGCACGCCTTTGATTTCGATCATCTCGATGCGGGCTTTGCTGCCGGAGATCAGTCCGCCGGCCGTGCGATAAGACGCCGCTTTCGGCAGTCCCATCAGATCGAGCGTCGCCTGGTCATTGGAGAATGATTTGTCGGCCTGCAGGTCAAGGCCGAGAATGCCGTTCCAGTATTTGAGAGTCTCGTCCACGTCCCGAACCGTCAGCGCCATGATCGCGCCGATCACGGGGCCCTGAGGTGAATCGGGGGCAGGCGTTCCCTGAATCGCCTCGACGAAGTAGCCGTCCGGATCGCGCATGATGATGGCCCTGGTCTTACCGATCGACGTTTGAACCATCACCGGTTCGCCGCCCTTCGTGATAATCGGAGCGTTCTCTTTTTTCGCCGCCGCCACGATGGAATCGAGGTCGCGGACAATGATCTTCATCATCGGCGCGCCCGGGTCCGCGATATCCGGCCGCTGGTTCAGCGTTCTTTCGATGTTGCCGAACTGCGTCAACTCGAAGCTGAAGGCGCCGCTCAGTTGCGTCATGGCGACCTGCAAGGTGGCGCCGGGCGAGTTCGTCAGAATCTGCGGGCCTGTGCTCTGAAACGGGGCCACGCGGCCGTTCACACTGAAAACTGCCTGATAAAACGCGAGCGTTTTGGCGGCATCGTTCACCGAATGAATGGCGTGCATCAAACCGATCACGCCGGTCTTGTTGGTCGGATTGGGCACCGGCGCCTGAGCGCTGGCAAGAACGCTGGCAACTAGAACGGACGCGGCGGCAAGAACACGCATGAACTTCTCCTTTATGGTTGCGTCCGCTGAGAATACGCTGACAAGGCTGCCGAAGACAAACGGTTTAGCCGCAGATGACGCGGATGACGCAGATGGGGCGCCTCATCAGTAGTTTTTTGCGCCACATCTGCGTCATCCGCGTCCTCTGCGGCTAAACAAACGAGAAAGGTGGATGTCGGCCGTTACTTTTTGCGATACTTCGGAGTCCATGAAAGAAAAACTTCAGTTTGTGCGCCTGCCGATTGTCCTTTTTGTGATCTTTTTCGTGGGCAGGCTGGCGCTCGGCGCTGCGATGGGCGTCAATAAGCAAACCTACGACCTTGCTAACCGATTGTTCTCGATGGTCATTCTCGAAGTTCACGTCGGCTTGCTGTGGGGCGCTGTCGGCCACCGCTATCGGGGATATGGAATCGGCGGTTCGATGACGGCGGTGGTTTTCGCAGTCATTGCGGCGCAGATTCTGATCTTTGTGGGAACGGCCTTTTCCTACATCGCTGGCGTCAACACCCTCTTCAATTTTGGAGCAGCGCTGAATCAACCCGGAGCCACGCTCTTATTCGGACCTGCCATGGTTGCGCGCACGATCACGTTCATCGCTAATTGCGTGATCGGCGCCATTGCCGGCGCCATCGGCTGGGCATTGGGAGCACTCGTTCCCGCCCGCGTCGAATAACCTCACGGTTCACCGGGCAGCGGGCCGAACTCCGGCGGCGGCTGCCGGTGCCTCGTGGCTGTCTCGTAAGCGGAGGCGATGCGCAACAGCATTGCCTCATCAAATGGACGTGCAATGAAGTCGACGCCGACCGGCAAACGCGCCGGGATCGGGCCGGTAAGGCGTGTGCCGCCGTCTGCGTCCCGCTCACGATCCCACACCTGCGTGGTAAATCCAGCGGGCACTGTGATGGCGGGAAATCCCTGCTGGCCGATAAGGGACCAGCCGATGGGATTGCGGCCATTCGCCACCGGCTCGCGCGGCGAAGTGAGCTTTCGCGGAGGAACGGTGGACATCGGAGACGCCAGCGCATCGAGCCGCTGTTCCTGCATACATTGCAAAAGCAGATTTTGAAGGGCAAATCTTGTCTGGAGACGTCCCGACGTGTCGAGTACGGTGGCGCGCTCCGCCTGCTCCCGCGCCTGTTTGCGATCCGGAAAATTCGGATCATTGTAGAACCGCGCCTTCGAAATCAGGTCCGCATTGCTTTTGATGTTTACATCGCCGCGCTCCTGTAGATACCGGTTGATCATGTATTTGCCTTCGCCCTGGGCGCCAAGTCCGTTGAGTGTACGGAGCGAGAGATCCGCCGGGACTTCTTCCGGGTCGGCGTGCATGCGCAGAAGTGAGGCAATCTGATCTGTAGCCGGCTGGCCGGCGGCGTTGACAGGGAACTGCGTCCGGTATTGCCGCGTGAAAGCAGAGTCCAGGAGCTCCGGCGCATAACGAGGGATGCAGGTTTGAAATAATGCGCCCTCGGGGCCGGGATCGACGATGGTTGCGCCAAGCTTGCGGAGATCGCCGATGGCGCGCTCCACGATATCGATACTCTCCTCATCCGCCTTCGAGAAGAGCTTTTTGCTCATGTACTCCCGGATAACGCCGATCCGCAGGCCATCCAGACGGGTTGTCGAGGCGAAATCGGAATACGGTTGCGCAGACTTTCGGCTAACGCTGAAGGCCGTGAGCGCATCACCAGGATCGTAGCCCGCGATCACGTTCAATATCTTTGCCGCATCTGGAACACTACGGCAGATCGGACCGGTACGCATGCTCAGGCCGGCGCCCATCATTCCCTTGCGGCTGACAAGTTCCTCTGTCGGCGCCAGGCCCACCAGGCTGTTCACCGAGGCGGGCCAACGGATCGACACAACGGTTTCTTCGCCGATCGCGCAGGTCACGAGGTTTGCCGCGACAGAACTTGCTGAGCCTGCGCTGGACATTCCCGGCTCGCGCTCCGTGTCGTAGGGATTGCAGAAGGTTCCGCCAAATGAACTGCGTGCGCCATCAACGGCATATTCCGCCAGATTGGCCTTCCCGAGAATGATCGCTCCGGCGTCCCGCAGCCGCTTGACAAACGTCGCATCGGCCGGCGGGCGATCGTTGGCATAGTCCGCGTCGGCTCCCGACGTCGTGCGCAGGTCGAATGTGTCGTACTGGTCCTTGATGGCCATGACGACTCCCTGGAGCGGGCCAACGAGTTTGCCGGTCTGCCGGAACTGCCGGTCCTGGGCGGCCGCCACTTCCAAAGCATCCGGCATGTTGGGATTCGCATCGGCGATGTCCGTCATGCTGCGTGCTTTGCGGTCGTCGAAACCCCAGGCTTTCCGCGTTGCCGGCCTCAGATTGAGCGTCGAGAGCGCGTTGATCTGACGCGCGTGCGGAATGGTCGTTATGGGACCGAGAATTCCCATCGTCTCGTTCACGCAAGTGTTGTTGTACGCCTTGATGCGCTTCAGATAGAGCTCGACCAGACCACTCGTGGTGATCTGTTTCGCCTGAATCGCCCGCTGGATGCTCGTGATCGTCGCTTCCTGCAGATGAAACTTCGCCGGAGGTTGCTGTGCGCCCATGCCGACGCACAGGACACAGAGAATAAGCAGTGTTGCGGCTTGAAAGGGTTTGAGCATGACAGGAGGATAGAAGAAGTCGGGCGCAAAGCGAAAGTATTTGACACGGATTCCGGGCAGGAATAACTATGGCGATAACCGTTATACAAAGATTGGAGTTCGATATGCCGAAACGCGCTCTCGCATTCGCGATACTTTCCATCTTCGTTCTGGCAGGTATTGAATCGTCGGCGTTCGCTGCGCTACAGGATCAGAACGCCGAGCTCGCCGGAATAATAACGGATGCTTTCAGCACAGATTTGCCCGCTGTGGCTGTGACAGCGACGAATTTAGAAACCGCGGTTAGGCGCGTCACGCTGACAAACTCCGGCGGTATCTACCGGTTTCGGAGCATCGTGCCCGGCAAATACAGATTGAGCGCAACCCTTCCGGGGTTCCGGCCGCGCGTCTACAACTCGGTGTCGTTGGCCTTGTCGCAACATGCTCAGCTCCATTTCGCGCTACTGCCAAGTCCGGATTCGTCGCCTCTGCCGGAGACTTCGGACGCTCCCGCCGTTTTGCAGGAACTTCAGCCACAGTTGTTTGCGGAGCCCGCTCCGTCGTCATCTCCTCGCATTCGTGTCGCCGGTTCCGACATGGATGAAAGACTCGTTGGCCGTGTTCCACCGATTTATCCCGTAGAGGCCAGGGCCGCGCGCATCGTTGGTGCCGTTATCCTTGAAGTGGAAGTGTCGAGCGGCGGAATCGTCGGCAACGTCCGTATTGTTTCGGGAAATCCTCTTTTGAGACAGGCGGCGATTGAAGCCGTCAAACGGCGGTTCTATCGCCCGGTGATGCTCAACGGTAATCCTGTTGACGTCATCACAACCGTGACAGTGAACGTTCCGGAGTGACCGCTTCGACGGGGAAAGGGCGGGAAGGAACACAAGAAGCACAAAAGGCACAAGAAAGACCTGTCGCCCTTGTGCCTTTTGTGCTTCTTGTGGTTCCTTCCCCTTTCAGTGGCCGGGATCGATCCGCCATGATGACGTGATCTGTATCGCGGCCCGCAGGCTGCGGTACACCGGGCATTTGTCGATATAGAAGCCGTGGACGCGTTCCACCGTTTCGCGATTGGTTTCCGGGGTCCGCAAAGTGAAGTACGCATGAATACGGCGGATGACGAGCACGCCGTCCTCTGTTTCGATTTCCCCTCTGACGTCCGCGGACAGCAGCCCGCCTCCGGCATCGATTTTGCGCGCTTCCAGCGCGCCCCCGAAGGTTCCGAGCATTCAGCCGGCGGCTGCGGCCACGACATAATCGATCGTGGCCGCATGAGGCTCCGTGATCTGGCTCTCGTCGATGCCGTAGTGCTTTGCAATCGCGCCGTGAACGCTGAACCTGACAAGCTGCTCTTCGCCAGGCAGCTTCGCGATTCGCAGCGGGCCCTTCTGTCGCTCGAGCCAGATGTTTGAAACATACACGATGGGTGACATGCTTCCATCATACGCGTCCGCGTTATGAAGGGCAGTTTAATTGAAACGGCGGTACAGCGTGCGCACCTTGTCCTTCATCTCTTTCGAAGGTTGCCAGAACCGGTAGCGTTCGTTCGCGCCGAGACCGTTGCCGCCGTCGAGCCAGCTTTCGATTTGATATAGAAGGAATGGTTTCAGCCGGCATCCGGCCCAAACCGCGTGGATGTGCGGAGGCCCCGTCCAGCCATCCTGGCCGTTCTTCCTATACCAACCCGCGAGGCCAACGGCGGCGAGATCCGCCAGCAGTGACTTGATCTGAGTTTCCGTCAGGCACCGCACACTGATATCGGCCGCCGCTGTGTAAGCGATTCCAGCAATGGTCACGTCCGTGTCGTGGACGTTACCTCGATCCGCCGAATGATTGATGCCTTGAGTGATCCGATGCACCAGGTCCAGGCTGCGCAAAGCGGCGTAAGCATCGGGATGCAGTCCTCGCGGATGCGCGGGATTCAGCTTGCACTTCGCATTGGGCTGCCACGGAAAATTCTGACCCCAGGCAGGAGCCACGCTCCAGATCATCCAAATCCACAGGAACCAGGTTCTACCCATAGAAAGCTCCAGTGAAGATATTTTGGGGCTTTGTCCCCTAATTCGTGGCGGCGCCGCGCGCGATCCACTCTTCGTCGGACATGGCGAACCGGCGTTGAATGTATGCTTCAGCATCTGGTCCGGCGGTGTGACGAAATTTCCAGGAGCCGCTTTCGATGATTTCGAGAATCTTTTCGGCGACAACGGATGTCGGGGTTGGTTGCTCCGCCAGGGCGGCAGAGAAAAGCCCGGCCATGCGGCGCCCCTGGGGATAAGCCGAGGCGTCCGGTTCGCTCGCGATTTCTCGAGACATGCCCGTATCGATAATGCCTGGTTCGACGACGGCGACCCGGATATTGAACACCTTCGCTTCCTGCGCCAGGCCCTCGCTCATGGCCTCAAGCGCCCATTTCGAGGCGGCATATGCCGTTAGGGGCGGGGAAGCAATGCGTCCGCCGACCGAGCTCACATTAATGATGCAGCCGCTTTTCCGCCGCCGCATTTCCGGCATGACCGCCTGGATGCAACGCACGGCGCCAAAGTAGTTGGTTTCTATGAGCGCCCGGAATTCGGATATGGGCAGTTCCTCGATTGAGCCGCGTCGCGCGATACCGGCATTATTAATAAGGATGTCGATCGGCCCATGTTCGCCTTGGATCGCGCCGACCGCTTCGCTGACGGAAGCATCGGAGTTCACATCCAGTGCAGAGTTCCGGATAGTTAAGCCTTCTTTTTCAGCAGTGTCCGTCAATTCGCACGACCGGCTCAGGTCGCGCATGGTTGCATGGACAATGTAACCGGAACGCGCCAGCAAAAGCGACGTGGCGAGGCCGATCCCTTTATTCGCTCCTGTAATCAATACTGATCGCATGGAGCGGATTTTACGGCAGAAGCATCTCGTTGGGAAGACGCCTCAATTCCCGTCTAAGAAGTTTTAGCCGCAGATGGCGCGGATGACGTAGATGGAGCGAAAAAAAGGACTTATGATGCGCCCTATCTGCGTCATCCGCGTCATCTGCGGCTAAAACTTCTTTGGAAGTGTATCCTGGCATTATACTGCGCGGCATGAATCTCAAGTTCACCATTGTGCTTTCCTTTGCAGCATTGTTGCTGCCTCTTCGGCTGTCTGCACAAACCACGCCGGTGGTGCAACTTCAGAACCTGGCGCATGCCGTCGATAGCCTCGACAAAACAGTGCCGTTCTACCGCGACGTGATCGGGCTTCCCGTGAATGGTCCGCGCGACCCGCTCGCCCAGCAACCCCAGGCGATCGATGACGACATGTCACGGTTCACCGCAACCAAAGGCGCAAAATTCCGCGGGGCCACATTCCGGATTCCGAATGCAGCCTTCGGATTCGAATTGACGGAGTTCAGTGGGGTCGCGCGCAAGAGCAGTACGCCTCAACTTCAGGACATCGGCGCCGCGACGCTGGTGTTGGAAGTGCGTGACATGGACAGGATGGTGGAGAAGCTCAAGTCCGCGCATACCGTGATTGTCACCGCAGGTGGCTCCCCCGTGAATCCATCCGGCAATGCTGCGAGCAGAATGCGGGAGTTGCTCATTCGCGATCCCGACGGCTTTTTCATTGAGCTGATGCAGCCGGATCCGATTCCTGCGGGCGCCCAGGGAACGACAGGCGGCATTCTGGGAGGCTCGGTGAGTCTGTCGATTGAGGATTCGGCGAAGACCGTATCGTTTTTGCGCGCCGCGATCGGCTTCAACGCCAGGCCTACCGGCCAACTGGGCACGAATCCGGTCGTCGCAAATCTCATCAACCTCCGGGGTGCGCAATGGCGCATCACGCACGGCACCATTCCCGGCACAACGCTCGACTTCGGTCTCATCGAATATGCAGGTGTACCGCGAGCGAAGTTTGGGCTCGGCGCCGAAGATCCGGGCTCTCCCGCGTTCACGATGGTCGTCGGTAATATCGACGCCGCGCTCGAGCAATGGAAGAAGGCAGGAGGTAGTGTGCTTTCGACCGGCGGTCAGGCCATCAAACGCGCCAACGGCGCGGGCAACGTTTTTGTCCGCGACGTCAATGGCTTCGCCTGGGAACTGATTCAGCGGGCCGGCCAATAAGGTGCCCGACGGGATCGGGAACGGAACACAAAAGGACACAAGAAGCGGGGTTCGCAAAACCCATTTTCTTGTGCTTCTTGTGTTTTGTTTGCGCTTTTTGTGCTCCGCTCCCTGCGCTACCAGATCCGCACGCGGTCTTCCGGTTTGATGAAGAGCTTGTCGCCATTCTTCACGTTGAATGCGGCATACCAGCTGTCCATATTGCGTTCCGGGATGGAACCGCGAGCCGCGACCGGGGAGTGAGGATTGGTGAGCACCAGATTTCGAAGCGCGTCGTCGCGTTCGATTCCGCGCCACACTTGAGCGTGAGCCATGAAGAAACGCTGATCGCCGGTGAAACCGTCAATCACAGGCGCGTCTTTGCCGTTCAGTGAGAGTTTATAAGCGGTGTCGGCCATTTCGAGGCCGCCGAGATCGCCGATGTTTTCCCCCATCGTGAGCTTGCCGTTGACGCAAACGCCCTCCAGAGGGCAGAAGGCGCTGTACTGTGCGGCGAAGCGCTCCGTCTGGGCCAGGAACTTCTTGTTCGTTTCGGGCGTCCACCAATTCCGGATCTTTCCGGTCTCGTCGTATTCGCGTCCCTGATCGTCGAAACCATGGCCCATTTCGTGACCGATAACCGCTCCGATCGAGCCATAGTTCACGGCCGGATCGGCATTCGGGTCGAAGAAAGGCGGTTGCAGAATCGCGGCGGGAAACGTGATCTGATTCATCAACGGATCGTAGTATGCGTTTACGGTTTGCGGGTTCATGCCCCATTCCGCTCTGTCCACCGGCTGATTCAACCGCGCTACCTGCCGGTTCCACTCGAACTTGCGCGCATTGCGGACGTCTTCGAAGATTTTGCCCGGTTCGATTGTCAGCGCGGAGTAGTCGCGCCACTTTACGGGATAACCGATGCGCGGATCGAAGGTGGCCAGTTTTTTCTCGGCTTCGGCGCGCGTTTTTTCGTCCATCCACGGTAGCGTCTTCAGCCGCTCGCCCAGTGCGGTTCGCAGATTCGCCACCAGCTGGTCCATTTTGGCCTTGTTCTCCGGCGGAAAATACTTTGCGACATAGAGTTCGCCGACAGCCTCGCCGATCTGACCGTTGACCAGATTCACGCCGCGTTTCCAGCGGTCGCGCTGCGCTTCGATGCCTTCCAGTGCCTTCGAATAGAAGTTGAAGCTGGCTTCATCCAAAGCCTTTGGAAGGTACGACGCGTAGTCGCTGGCGATGTGGAAGGCCAGGTACTTCTTCCATGTCTCGACAGGCTCGGTGTCGAGCAGCTTCGCGCCGTCGCGTAAGGCCGTCGTTTCGTTGACGACGAAGTGCTGAACGCGGCCGAGGCCCGCGACATCCAGCATGGGATCCCAGTCGATCGCCGGGATCATCTTTTTGAGCCCTGCGCGATCCACTGGATTGTTCGTTGCCTTCACATCGCGCTGGCGTTCGGGCTGCCACTGGACGGTCGCCAATTTGGTTTCCAGGGCGATCACGGCATCCGCCGCCGCGGACGGCTTCGCATCGCCGACGAGCTCGAAAACTTTGGTGACGTAGTTTTTATATGCGCTGCGGTAGGTATCGAAGTGATCGCCCTTGTTGAGGTAGTAATCCCGGTCCGGCATTCCCAGACCCGACTGCGTGACGCCGACCGTGTATTTGGTGGGATCGGCGGGATCCGGAAAGATGTACAGGCCGGCCGGGCCGGAGTAATCGGGGTTCCCCATGAGCTTGACGATGTCGGCCTTGGTTTTCGCGTTGCCGATGGCATCGAAATCCGCCTTCAGCGGCTCGACGCCCCGCTTTTCGATTGCCGGCTGATCCATCCAGGAGTTGTAGAAGTCCACGACCTTCTTCTGAACCGAACCCGGCGCCGGCTGCGTCTTTGCCAGTTCATCGAGCAGCGCATGGACGTCGCTCTCCGATTTATCAGCCAGCGCGTCGAACACGCCGTAGCTGGCTTTGTCCGCCGGGATCTTGAAGGTCGAAAGCCACTTCCCGTTAACGTATTTGAAGAAGTCGTCACCCGGCTTCACCGAAGAATCCATTACCGCGGTATCGATTCCGAAGTTTCCGAAAGCGGCCTTCGGCGCCGCCTGTGGCGGTGCGGGTTTTTCCGAACTACATCCGGACAGCAGGGCAAAGAACAAAACGATCATCGGCAGAAGCCGTCGCATCAAAACACCTCACAATAAAGGGGGATCCAATGAAGAGTTTACCAGTACTGCTCCAGGAGATCAGGCCGTAAATGACGCCAGATTCGAAATTTGGGATTCGGAATCCGGAATTTCCACAACGCGGAACGATTGGCCTCGGTATCCTGGAAAAGTAGTAAAGCCCCGCTTGTGACGGTTTAACGTATAGAGCCGCAGTTCTCAATCAGGATTTTCGTCACTCTGGTGTTGATGGCTTCGGCTGTGGGGATGGCGACGAAATGGGTGCGGGCGCCGTACACGGTGGCACGGGTGCAAGAGAATTCGCTCGCTCACGCGTCGGCCTAACGCAGACCGTACGCGGCACGCTCCGCCAGGGCAGGAAGATCTCTCGTGATCATCCCTGGCAGGTGCTGTAGGAATGTCAGGACGCCATCCGGACTTTTGACATAGTACCGAGCCTTGGACGAGGGGTCATCCATTCCTACTTTGATCGTTACGCTGTGCGGCAACACCTTAAAAGCGTCTTCATCCGTTGTGTCGTCGCCCACGTAGAGGGCGGCTGACGCATCGCAACCCAGTTGCTCGATAATCCAACGGACTGCATGCCCCTTGTTCCACGCTTGCGCCGGCCTCAATTCCAAAACCCGCTTGCCCTCGGTCATATGAAGCGTATCGCCTGCGGCAGCGATTTCTTCGCTCACAGCGGCGCGCACGCGATCGACCAAAGCAACGGGTGCCAATCGAAAATGGACGCTGGCGGTCAATCCCTTGAATTCGACCAGCACCCCCGGAATGGGCCGCAGACGCGATTGTAATCGCACGCACACATCTTGAACGAGGTGAATACAGTCTTTGGCACCTTCATGTACGAACTCCAGGCCCAGCCCCGAGATCTCCAGTCCGTGATTGCCGGCGTAGACGAGGTTCACATCCTTCACGATACTTCTCAGATCGTTGAGGCTCCTGCCGCTGACAACGGAAACCAGGTATCGCGATTCCCGCGTCAGGGCTGCAATGGCACGCCGCGCCTGCGGTTTGAGCCGCGTCATCTTAGGCGTCCTGGTGATATGGGCCAGCGTTCCATCGAGATCCAGGAATATTCCGATCCTTTCCCTGTGCGCCAGCTGGCTGCGGACTTCATCAAGATTATTAAACAGATACTTGGGCTTGGAATGCTTCACTCGCTGCTCCTCCTTGAAGTTTTGTCAATTCGGTCACGAATGAGCTGGCCCAATTGAATATGTTGGTTTCGGCGAGGTACTCTCGCATTGTATTGAGTCTGGCGGCTTTCTCGGCGGGGCGCATCGAAAGAGCCCGATGAATGGCGTTTGCGAAACTTTCGCGATCGAACGGATTGATCAACACCGCATCATGGAGTTCCCTTGCCGCTCCGGTAAACTGACTCAGGAGCAGCACTCCCCCTAAGTCGCCGCGAGCCGCCACGTATTCCTTCGCGACGAGGTTCATTCCATCATGCAGCGACGAGACGATGAGCACATCCGCTAATTTGTACAGCGCCAGCACTTCGTGGTAATCGAATGCCCTGCCGACGAAGACGATAGGTTCCCAGCCATTGACGGAATGCTTCCAGTTGATCTGCTCGACGAGATGCCCGATCTCGTCATTCATTTCCTTATATTTCGTGATGTGTATCCGCGACGGAGAACCCACTTGAACGAACACAAATCGCCCTTTGTAGTCGGGATATTTCTCGAGCAGCCGCGAGATGGCGAGCAGCCGCTCGGGGATACCTTTGGTGTAATCGATCCGGTCGACGCCAGCGATGACAGTCATGCCTTCCAAACCAAGCTCATTCACCAATTTATGGGCAATGGCCGCGACGGCCGGCTGCTGGACATCCGCAGACATACCGTCGAAGTCGACACCAATCGGAAATGGACGCACTCGTGTCCGGTGGCCCTTACGGGTGACGCTGGTCCGGTCCTGGTCGGTGTGCGAATCAATCTCTCTGGCGCAGGTCGCCAGAAAATTATCAGCATGGTAGCGCAGTTGGAATCCCAGAAGGTCGTTCGCCAGAAGTCCGTCGAGTATCTCTTCCCGCCAGCTGCATATGCGGAATGCTTCGGGATTCGGCCATGGAATGTGCCAGAATTGTCCGACGACAAGGTCCGGCCGGGCCTCCTTCAGATATTGCGGTAACAGGCTGAAGTGATAGTCCTGAATCCATATAAAGGCTTTGTCATTCCGGATCTCCTCAAGAACGGCGTCCGCAAACTTCCGGTTCACGAGACGATAGGTGTCCATGTCTTCAGCCCGGAATATGGGCCGCACAAACGAGATGTGGCAGAGCGGCCACAGAGCTTCATTGGAAAATCCGTAATAGTAGCCGGCGACTTCTTCCTTTGAAAGCCACACCCGCTTCAAAAGGTATTCGGGACGCTCGGATGGCACCTCGACGATGCCGCGATCATTCGACATGCTGCGATCGGCGCTGCCGTCGCCATGAGCCACCCATAGGGCGTGACACACTTTCGCCACGGGCTCCAGGCCGGTCACCAAACCGCTCACGGCACGTTTCGTTACGATCCGGCCTTCCCGCAAATGATGCGCGTACGGTTGCCGGTTAGACACGATCACGAGCCGGTGATCGGCAAATCGTTTATTGATGATTTCCTGAAGGCCGGTCTGACTTGACATCGGCGGATATAGCGTCATTTGCGCGACTCTCCCTTCCAGAATTCCGTTCCGTTTAATGGTTCGAAATTGCGGCTAGCAGAGCAAAACGCAAATCATCGATAGCAGCAGGCGTGGTTTACGCTTGGTTGGAGCGTCACGATACCATTGAGATGCAGCCTGCAGCGGCCGGCAGAAGAAGAGTGAAAAGACGAGAATCAGCGCGGTGGCCGACAAAAGCGCAAAGATAATCCACTCTATAAACAGGTATGCGATGGGCGTCGGTGTCACCGGGGAAAGAACGTCGAGGACGAATGCACACAAGGCGAGAAGAAGGATCAGCAGCGCCAGTTTTGCGTGACGTTCGTTCATTGCTGGGCAGTGTATCCCATATGCTGCAGAACATTCAATGGCAGATATCGTGAAACGATATGCAGTGGTAAGCAGGGACAGACATTCTGGTGATCGCCGCATGGAAATCATCGGTTTGCGGCAGTGCGTGGAGACGTGCTTCGCATACGGAAAGCCGTTTCTCTACATCCGGCACTTCGAGTGTCATGCCGGCGGCGCAGCGGCAGCGAGGCTCTCCAGATGAGCGACGACGATCCGGATCTGGTCGTAAGGCACTTTCTCCTGAAGCCTGTCGTAGATTGGTTTCAGGTAGACCGTTCCCAGCCCATTTGCCGCTTCGGCGACCTTTATATAGGTCTCACCGTCGACCCAGGCATCGACGCGCTCCACTTTCCGGGCCTTGATGAACTCGACCAGATAGCCGCAGGCGGTGCTTGACGCGCGTTCGGTGCGGGCAGCCACTTCCTGGAGGCTTTCACCGCGGGCGAACATTTCAAAAGCAATCGCTTTAGCGTCATTCGGTTTGCGAGGTTCGGAGGGAGCTGTCCGCTTGCGATCGTCCTTCGCGGGAACGTCGTTATTTAACGTCAGGCCGTGACTTTTGCAGTATTCGCCGAGCGCGCCGAGGAATCTTTCGCCGAGGTCCGCGGCTTTCTTCTCGCCGATACCGCGAACGTGGAGCAGCGCGCTGGCCGAGCCGGGCCGCAGCCGCGCGAGGTCTCGAAGGGTGGCATCGCTGAACAGCACGAACGGCGGGACGCCCCGGTCGTCGGCGATATCGCGGCGGAGTTTGCGAAGGGTTTCGAACAGGCCGCGATCGACGCCTTCCCAGGACTCCTCGTCGAAGCGTGTCTTTCGAACTTTCGTCTTCGGCTCCAGAAGCTGCACGGGACGCTGTCCGCGCATGACAGCCCAGGCCGCTTCGTTGAGCTTGAGGACCGGGCGGTCTCCCGGGGTTCGTTCGAGCAGGCCGCCGTCGACGAGCTGGTAAACAATATTGGTCAGAGCCTTCCGCTCGGTGCCCTGCATGAGGCCATATGTCTTGACCTGCTGATGACCCCATCGGCGGATACGGTCGGTATCCGCGCCCAGCAGCACGTCGATGATGTGTTCGGCGCCGAAACGCTCGCCCGTGCGCGCGACACAAGACAGGATCTTCTGTGCCGTTACCGTGCCTTCGCGAAGTCCTTCGACCTCGTTCAGGCAGACATCGCAGGCGCCGCACGGGCGGTCCGGCAGAGACTGGCCGAAATACGCCGAGAGCTGGCGATGCCGGCATTGAACGCCTGAACAGAGCCGGCGCATATGATCGAGTAAAGTCCGGGAAGATTCGATGATGTCCTCCGGAGCCTCGGCATTCGCGGCCGCCTTTTCGATCAATGATTCCCAGCGCATCGCGTCCGCTGCGGAATACAGAAGGACGCACTCGGCTTCGAGCCCGTCGCGTCCGGCCCTCCCGGTTTCCTGTTGGTAATGCTCGATCGATTTCGGCATGGCGGCATGGACGACCACGCGAACATCGCTCCGATCGATGCCCATGCCGAAGGCGACCGTCGCTACCACAACGTCGACGTCTTCGGACGCGAACTTGTCCTGAGCCTGACGGCGGTCGCCTGCATCCATTCCGGCATGATAGAAGACGGCGCGTACGCCTTTCTCGACCAGACTTCCGGCGATTCTTTCGGTGTCCTTGCGGCTGATGCAGTAGACGATGGCGGCTTCGCCCGAATGCCGGCTGAGGATCTCGCGCAACTGGACCTCGTCGTCCGTGCGCTGGATGATGCGATAGACGAGATTGGGCCTGTCGAACGTTCCGACGAGCACTGCAGGGTCGCGCAACTGAAGCTGCTTGACGATGTCCTGGCGCACCCGTTCGGTCGCCGTCGCCGTGTAAGCGTGAATGCTGGCCCGGGGAAACCGGCTCTTGAGCTCGGAGAGCTGGCGGTATTCCGGACGGAAATCGTGCCCCCAGTGGCTGATGCAATGCGCTTCATCGATGGCAAATGCCCTCACTCCGGCATTCTCGATGAGCTGCAGGAACCGTGCAGTGAGCAGCCGCTCGGGCGCGACAAAGACCAGGCGGTAGTGTCCGTCGGCGATCTGCTCTTCGATCGAGCGCACAGCGCTATACGGCATGCCGCTGTAAAGCGCCGCCGCGGGATAACCGCATTCCCGAAGACCGTCGACCTGGTCCTTCATCAGGGAAATCAGCGGAGAGACGACAATATCCGTCCGGCCCGCCAGCTCCGGCGGAACCTGGTAACAGAGGGATTTGCCTCCCCCGGTCGGCATCACTACCAGTGAATCCTGGTGCTCCAGGCCCGCGCGGATCGCCTCGTCCTGAAGAGGACGGAGTTCCGAAAAACCCCAGTAACGCTTTACGGTCGAGAGGATCGCGTCAGTAGACATCAAAGCATTTTACGATGAACTCGATAACTCAACGGCGGGATGGCGCAGGCTCCAACGGGATGCTTTTCTGTCCAGGTTTCCAAAAGCCGCGCGCCGACGCTCGCAGGAACTCGACGCTGACCGGTTCCCGATCATCGCCATAGGAAATGACGAGCCCTCCCGGTTCTTCGATCGCGTCGACCGGCGGCCCTGACCGAACAATTATAGTCAGAACATCGGCCTCCTCGTCGTATTCAACTCGCATCACGCCTCCCAGTAACGGTGAATTCGGCTTGTCCGATAGACTGTCACAATCGTTCGTGCGCCTTCAACTTCAAAGAACGGCCCGCGCAGCAGGCCGCTTTCGAACCTGCTTTGCGCTACCCATAAGTCGGGCATGCCCGGTCACGATTTGTTCTGGACGGCGGATGAGGGCTTCGACTTGCCCCTGAGTGACCCCACGCTTTTTGGACCACTCTATGAGTCTGCGCCTTGCGTGGTCGGTCCATACAACTTCCACAGAACCCAAAAGGCAAGTGTGCTGCCGGAAAACTCGCTTTGAAGCCGCTGAAAAGGAAGGAGAACGTCCGACAATTGTCGCGATGTCGCCGATTCACTGGTCGCATAAACTTCGGACTTCTGAATTGGCAGCGGCAGCCTGCAATAACCCTCCGCTCCCGCTTCGGCCCACGGTATCGTTCAGGCCTCACAGCCTGTCGCGCATGCGATACAAGATGTAACACTACAATGCGTAACAAGAAATCACATGCTATGAAACCCAGCGCTCACGCGCTCCACATCTCCTCAATCTCCCGCATGACGGAGGCCGGAGAAATATTTTCGATCGGATTGGCGCGCAAGAAGCGGGAGCGCTCTCCGGTCGGGCGAAAGTGTTCGGGATAGCCGACACTGAAGAGTCCCAGCGTCGGGACGCCCACGGCCGGTCCGATGTGCATCGGGCCGGTATCGTTACTGACGAGGACATGGGAGCGCGCGATCAGCGCCGCGAGTTGCGGGATCGACACGTCCGTGAAGACGGATATACGGTCCTGCGCTGCGCACAGGCGCGCCACTTGTCGCGCGCTTTCCGATTCCGGCAATCCCGCCAGCACAGCGACCGATGCTCCGAACTTCTCGATTACGAAATCCGCGACACGTGCGAAATGTGCTGCCGGCCATCTGCGGACCGCAACCGGAGCGCCGACGTAGAGCGTGACGATCTTGCCGCCGGGAACAGCTTCCGCAGCCCATGCGCGCTCCGCTTCCGGTATGACCAGGGGCGCATCGCATAGCACCGCTTCCGCTTTTCTGTCTTGCGCCGCCGCCGCCGCCACGAGCCGAAACATTTCGGCCACATGAAGTTGCTTGTCCTCGAGAACAGGCGGCAGGTTAAAACACCACGACAGGTACGCTTTCCGGTAGCGCTTCATGCCGAGCCGGTACCGGGCCCCCGACAGCCTTGCCAGAAGGTTCGTCTCGCGAAAGCTGAGAAAGTCGATCACCAGATCAAAGCGGCGCCGGCGGATATCCGCAACCAGCCTGGCCATGGCGCTCAATGTGCCAAGGATCGGGCCGTCCCGCATGGTCAGCCGGTCCACCGTAATCACTTCATCAACGTAGGGACACATCCCGGCGAGCGGAGCGCAGCGCTCGTCGGTCAGGAGCGTGAGCCGCGCGGCGGGATAGGCGGCTTTCAAACGTCCGAGCGCAGGAAGCAACAGGACGACGTCGCCAAGACGCATGAAGCGGATGGCCAGAATTTGCCTGGGAGGATCAGTTTCGAGAAATTGCCGCATGCGCCAGATGTCTAATTATCACTTTTCTGGGGAACGGCCGCGCAAAAGCGTTATCCTCCCGAGTTAAATGAGCAGCAGCAACAATCCACCTTCCATCCGTCTCATCGCGTTTGCGAGTCTGATCGGCACCACAATCGAATGGTACGACTTCTTTTTGTATGGTACGGCGGCGGCGCTCGTACTCAACAAGCTGTTCTTCCCGACATTTGATCCCATAAGCGGCACACTCGCAGCATTGGCGACATACTCCGTGGGTTTTGTCGCGCGGCCGGTCGGCGGCGTCGTCATCGGGCATTACGGCGACCGCATCGGCCGGAAATCGATGCTCGTCCTGACGCTGGTCTTGATGGGTCTCGCGACGTTCCTGATCGGATTGCTGCCGACCTATGCGGTGATCGGGCCGCTGGCGCCGGCGCTTCTGGTTTTTCTGAGGTTCGCTCAAGGATTCGGCGTCGGCGGAGAATGGGGAGGGGCGGTCCTGATGGCCGTCGAACATGCACCGCCAGGGAAGCGGGGATTTTATGGCAGCTGGCCGCAGATCGGCGTGCCCGCGGGCCTCTTGATCGCCAATTTCGTCTACCGGCCGCTCTCGCGAATGCCGCAGGACGCGTTTCTGGCCTGGGGATGGCGTGTGCCGTTCATCCTGAGCATCGTGCTGGTGGCCGTAGGCCTTGTTATCCGCATCCGGATTCTGGAGACGCCGGCGTTTACCCGGATGAAAGAAACGAAGCAGGAGTCCCGCCAGCCGATTCTCGAAGTATTGAAGCGTTATCCGAAAGAAGTGCTCCTGGCGATGGGCGCAAGGCTTGCGGAAAATGGCGCGTTCTATCTGTATACGGTATTCGTGCTGGTCTACGCCACCCAGCACGTGCACATGGATGCGAGCATCGTGCTGGGCGCCCTGATTCTGGCCGCTGCCGTGGAACTCGCTGCGATTCCGATGTACGGCGCGCTGACCGACCGTATCGGCCGCAGGCCGGTTTATCTGTGGGGCGGCATCATGACGGCGCTGCTCGCGTATCCGACATTTCGAATGATCGATACGGCGTCACCATGGATGGTTCGCTTGTCGCTTCTACTGGCGTTGTCTCTGAGCCATGCCGCAATGTATGCCCCGCAAGGCGCTTTCTTCTCCGAACTTTTCGGGACTCATGTCCGATACAGTGGAGCCTCGCTGGGCGCGCAGCTTTCATCGGTGCTCGCCGGCGGCCTTTCGCCGCTGATCGCGACATCCCTGCTGCAGCATGGATTTGGCCGCGGCGCGCTGTCGCTCTATTTGATCGGAATGGCTGTGATCACAATTGTGGCGGTGCTGGTGGCGACCGAGACGATGCATCACGATTTAGGGGCAGAAACACAAGAAGCACAAACGCAACACAAGCAGCGCAAGATGACTCCTGCCTGACTGATCTTGTGTCTCTTGTGCTCCTTGTGTTCCGGTTCCCTACAGTTCGCGCCGGCCTTCCAACGCCTTCGCCATGGTTACCTCGTCGGCATATTCCAGATCGCCGCCGACGGGCAGACCCAATCCAAGCCGCGTGACGCGGATTCCGAGCGGTTTGATCAGGCGGGAAAGATACATTGCCGTGGTTTCGCCTTCGACGTTGGGATTGGTTGCGACGATGACCTCTTCAACCGTGCCGGCCTGGAGCCTTTTCAGAAGCGAAGCGATGGCGAGTTGATCCGGACTTATGCCTTTGAGCGGTGAAATGGAGCCCATCAGGACGTGATAGCGTCCTTTGAATTCGTGCGTCTTTTCGACAGGAAGAATATTGTTCGATTCCTCGACCACGCAGAGCACGCTATCGGAGCGCGAAGGGTGCGTGCAGAACTGGCACGGGTCGACGTCCGTCAGGTTGTTGCAGGTCGAGCAGCGGCGGATGGACCGCTTCACTTCGAGGATCGTTTCCGCAAGCGCCGTGGCATCCGTCTGATCCATTTTCAAGACGAAGAACGCGAGGCGCTGCGCGGATTTCGTGCCGATGCCGGGAAGTTTCTTGAATTGTTCGACGAGCCGGCTGACGGGTTCTGCGACGTCCATCTAGAGCAGGCCGGGAATTTTGAGGCCGCCGGCAAGGCCGCCAAGCTGGCTCTGCATGGTCTCGTCGACCTTGCGGATGCCTTCATTGACCGCCGCGACGATCAGATCCTGCAGCATGTCCTTATCGCCGCCGGCGAAGACCTCGGGGTCGATCTGAATCGAGATCAGCTGTTTCTGGCCGTTCATCTTGACCGAAACCATACCGCCGCCCGCCGTCGCGTCGACCACCGTCGACTCCATCTGCTTCTGCAGCTTCTCCTGCATCTGCTGGGCTTGTTTCATCATCTGCTGGATATTCATGTTGTTCATAGCTATTCCTCTTTCGCGGGTTTGACCTGGGCCAGATCCCCACGGAAAACCTGCAGAAATCGTTGCACCAGAGGCTCGTCTTTGGCGGTCTCCGCAGCCGCGCCATCTTTCTGCTGCGTCTCCTTCATTATAAGAGACACGGAAACGGGTTTACCAATCAGATCGCCGGCGGCGGCATCCAGCACGTTCTGGTGTTCTTTCGATTGCAGCATCGCGAGCACGGTGCTGTTGCCGATAATGACTCGAACCGTATCGCCGTCACGCTCGATGCGCTCCGACTTCTGGAGATAAACGGCCGTTGTCGCCAACCGGTCTTCGACGCGGCGGGTGAAGACATCGGCGAATGTAGATGATTCGGGCGTGCCGGAAGCCGGAGGCGCCGCTGCTTGCTCTGTTTTCCGCGGCGGGGGTGCGGGTGAAGCCGGCGGCGGTGTTGGTGAAACCGGTGTCGGTGAAACCGTTCTGGTCGGCGGCGTTCGGGGTGGGGCCGGCGTCCGCACCGGAGCTGGAGCCTTTGCTGGTGCCGGCCTTGGAAGCGGGTTACCCGATCCCCCGGCTTTGACGTCCCGCAGGACCTCCTCGATATCGCGAACGTAACCGACCTTTGCCAGCTTCACAAAGCCGACTTCCAGATGGAATCTGGGCTGAGCCGTCCAGCGCAGGTCGCTTTCGATCCGCAGCAGCATGTCGAAGAAGCGGATCAGATCCTGTTCCGTAAAAGCCGCCGAGCGCTCCGCCAGAGAGCGTTTCTCGTCGGCGCTTCCGATCACCTTGTCTTCCAGGCCGAGTTTGGTGACGAGCAGGTCGCGGATGCGGCCGATAAACTCGCGCACGAACTGCTGGAGATTCAGGCCCTGATCGACCACGATTCCGACATTTTCGAGCAGACCTCTGGAGTCGCGGCTGGCCAGGCTGTCGATGCTTCGATCGAGAATGTCGCTCGGGATGAATCCCAGAACGTCGCGGACGTCTTCATCGACGACATCCTGACCGCTGAAGGAAATGATCTGGTCCAGCAGCGATTGCGCATCCCGCATGCTGCCTTCCGATGCCTTTACGATATAACCCAGAGCCCGGTCATCGATCTTCACGCCTTCGCGTTCGCCGATCCGGCGCAGGTGCGCGTGAATTTCCGCAGGTGGAATGGTTCTGAAAATGAACTGCTGGCAGCGGGAGAGGATCGTGGCGGGAAGCTTGTGCCGCTCGGTTGTCGCCATGATGAACACGACGTGCGGAGGAGGTTCCTCGAGAATCTTCAACAAGGCGTTGAAAGCCGACGTCGAGAGCATGTGCACTTCATCAATGATGAAGATTTTGTACCGGCTCCGGGCAGCGGCGTACTTGGCGCTTTCTCTCAACTCGCGGATATTGTCGACACCGGTATTGGATGCCGCATCGATCTCGAAAACGTCGATCGATTTGCCGGACGCGATCTCCTGGCATGAGGGACAGGTGTTGTCCGGGGTGATGGTCGGGCCCTTTTCGCAATTCAGGCCCTTCGCAAGGATCCGCGCCGTTGTCGTTTTACCCACGCCGCGCGGGCCGGAGAACAGGTAGGCATGGCCGATGCGCTCCATCTGGATCGCATTCTGCAGCGTCTGCACGATCGGCTTCTGGCCGACGACATCTTCAAAAACCTGCGGCCGGAATTTTCTGGCGATGACCTGGTAGTTCATTAAAGAGAAATCCGAGTGAAATGAAAAAACTTCGAATGATGCAATGGTGAAATAGCTAACCCAGCAGGCCAGGGGGATACTGTGTCACATTGGTTTACCCGATACCGTTGCTTCCTTCCGGACCTGGCGGGGTTTTCGAGCTCCAATTGCACAGCCCCCCAAAGCCTGCTCGGCCGGCGGCAGGGGCCGCCTGAGCGGAGAGAGTGGGATTCGAACCCACGGTGGAGTTACCCCCACACACGCTTTCCAAGCGTGCTCCTTAAACCACTCGGACACCTCTCCGGAGTGATGATTAGATTAGCAGAAAGCGAGA
>DASXLG010000292.1 GCA_036496425.1 Terriglobia bacterium
GCGAGCCCAATGGCGGCTGCAAATCCGTAGGAACCCCACACAACCAGGGGTTTGTCATGGTATTCCTTCGAGAGTACGGCGGCGAGAGCGAAGGCCTCCATCGAATGACCGGACGGGAACGACATGGAATCCGATCCGTTAGGGCGCATGCGGCTTGTGGCGAGCTTCAAAACCTGCATGACGACTTCCGAATCGACAGCGGCTTCGAGACCGAGGCGTCCCGTTTCGGCCGCGTGATCATCATGTTTGATGGAGCCAAAAAGCAACATCGTGCCGGGTACGGCCCAGGGAGTGATCAAACCCACATCGGATATGGCATTCGAAGGACCGGTCAGCGAAGGGTTCGCTTTGGCAGTGTTACTGATACGATGATCGAAAATGGCGAGAGTGCCTTCCCCGACAACTGTTGGGGCAAGCCATTTTGCGTCTCCGCCGCTGATGTGAAGCGGGGATGTCCAAATGGCTTTCTGATCATCCAGAAAGTCGAGGGCGAAGCCGGAAACAAGACCCGGCGACTTCGATTTTTCGATCGGAGCGATGTCCGAGGTGGCGGATGGCAGGGCCACGCCTGGAATCTGGCCGATTGCCGGCGACTGTGCCATCAAGGGCGCCGAGAGCGAGAGACACACAATCGCGAAGATGGTGGCGGAAACGTTACGCATTACAGGTGGTACTCCAAAGAAAAGAGATCTATTGCGGACACTGTATGTCGTTGCATAAATTCCTGTCTATAGGGTGATGACCTTAGTTATTTCTAAACTTTTTATTTATGGGTCAGGAGCTGAATGAGACGTCCCTCGAGTTAAATCGAAATTAAAAGTGGTTTATCTTGCCGGGGCCGAAATAAACGACAATTAATTTCCAGTTAACGTCACCCGCTTCGTCTTCAGGTAAGCTCTGCAACAAACCTCATCAAGAGGAGGAGTTTGCGTGAACACGATCTACCGGACGGCTATCGTCACCATCCTCGTCCCTCTGGCAATAGCTTTTCTGGCGAATGCGCAGGAAAAGAAGATCCAGCGGTCGGGTCTTCCGGCTGCAGTGCAGAAGACCGTCGATGAGCAAAGCAAGGGTGCAACCATCAAGGGCTACTCCGCGGAAGTCGAGGGCGGCAAAACAACCTACGAAGTTGAACTGACCGTCAATGGCCACGGCAAAGATATTTCCATGGATGCCCAGGGTCACATACTGGAGATCGAGGAGGAGACACGCGTTGCCTCCTTGCCGGCCCCGGTGAAAGACGGTCTGGCGAAGGCTGCCGGAGCGGGCACGATTCTCAAGGTGGAATCGCTGACGAAAAATGGAAAGCTCGTCGCCTATGAGGCCGTTGTGAAGTCGGGAAACAAGAATTCCGAAATTCAGGTGGGCCCCGACGGAAAAGCACTCGCGCATCCGGAATGAGCAACTGCGGCTGGTTCGACTCGAATTGGGAAAGCCCGAAGATTGTTCTGGTCGGTGAAGAGATCCTGAAACGAGCGGAGCCGTTTATTCGCGGGTGCGAAAATTGCGCGCCGGACCTTGCCTGGCTTCCGTTCGAGACCCTGTTGGATCAAGTGACGGGTAATGCGGCAGAAATCACAGAGTACATGCTCATGGTGAATGCAGTATGTCCGCGATGCGGCGCCGGACTGCGCGAATGCACGCTTATTGCTGTCGACGACGCCTCGCTGAGGGATGAAGGCCCCTGTTCCGGGGATTCGGATGTCTTTCCATTATTCGGCGGTATCGGCACAATCTAAAGTCGAAGGAGAGCTGCATGCGAGAGTTGCTGCAGTTCGCTCTCAGGCGGCATCTGCATTTACAAATCGTTAATGGACCTGTAGCAAATCGGTAACGGGTGCATCGCAAAGTGAGGAGGCACGGAATCCAGCAGGAGCCTGAATGAACAAACGATTTTTAATTGCCGCCGCTGTGATGGTCAGCGCTTTCATCGCCGTATCCTTTTCGAGCCAGGGCAGGGCCGCGCCGGCCACGGTTTCCGGCGTTGTGGCGGGCAGTTACTTCACGCCGCCGGCGGGTTCGGCTGCATCAAAGACCGAGGCTTCTTACTACGAAGGCGCCAGGATTTGTTTCGATATTAATAATGATGGCGTGTGCGGCACCGGCGAAACGAGCGCGGCTACGAACGCGAAAGGCGCGTTTGTCTTGACAGGCGCGGCAGGACCGATTGCCGCCGAGCTCTCCACGGACTCGAAGAATGGCGGGCAGCCGGTAACGCGAAGGCTGGTTTTCCGCGCTTCCAAAGATCAGGTTGCGGCGGACCTCGCCGCCGGCCATTCCATCGTTGTCAGCCCTCTCTCGACGGAACTTGTCCGAATGATGGAAGCGGACAATCTGGATTACGCGACAGCCAGGAAAAGTCTGGCGCAGCGATTGAACGTACCCGCCGAGGCACTGCTGAGCGATCCAAACATGCAGACGGCTCCGGCCGTCCGTTCGGCTCTCCTGAGCGAATCCGTTATCCTGACCGGCCGGTTCACTCTGGCCGCCACGATGGTGGATCGCAAGGAGGTTTCCGCCCTGACGATGAAAGCGGCGCAGCAGGCGGCGATGAACCTCGAAGGGATTCCGCGCTATGACCATCTCTTCATCATCATGCTCGAGAACAAGGCCACGTCCTCGATCAAGAACTCCAGATTCGCGCCGAAGATCAACGCTTATCTGAACGCGGGCAATCAGTTTACAAGCTATTACTCGACGGGCAATCCCAGTGAACCGAACTACACCGCGGTGGCCGCGGCCGACGATTTTGGTATCACGGACGATGAGAACTGGAACTGTGTTCCCGCAGGCGATACGGCCGATCTTCCCGAAGATCCGTTGCCGGCCGGCATGCCGCCCTGTACCAAGGCGACGAGTCACAACATCAAAGGGCGGGCCAACCTTTTCACGGCACGGAAAGTTTTTTTTCACAACGGCGCCATTAAATCACTGAAGGAAGCGATCCGCTTTTACAACACCCGCGACACGGATCCCGAACATTGGTATCCCAAAGTCAGCGGAGTCCTCCAGATCTTTGACGACCTGCCGGCTGCCTTTCGAGACAATATCGACAAGCAGGCACCACTGGATAGCCACGCCCGCGGCAGCAAGCCGGCGATGTCCGATCAGGAAATGGACGACCTGGAAGCGTTCCTGAAGACGCTCACCGATAACTACAAGCCGGCGGCGAGCCAATAGTCCGGGCTGCATTGCTCGACACGAGAAGCACAGGAACGGGGAACCTCGTACTTGTGCTTCTCGTGTTCCTTTATTGGCTGGTGTGAGCTTTATCTCTCGTCGTGGTAGTGTCCGCCGTCACGATCGTAACCGTGATCTGGAACTCCCATTTCCAGCGGACGCTCCAACCGGAAGGTCAAAAGCGTGCCGCGTTCCACGCGAACTGCGGGCCCCCGAACCTGCTGGCCTCGGATCGCTCCGACGATATTTCCCAACAGGTTGTTATCCGCTTGCGACTCGAAGCGATTTGGGTCGGTCCGGATGGAATAACGTTCCCCATTAACAACTACCGAGTCCAGATCGAGAACCAAGTCGTTGTCCCGGGCTGTCCGCACCATCAACTCGACATTGGAGCCACGCGGAATCACAATGCGTCCGCGCTCACCACGGACGTCCTGATTTACCGTGCCGTAGAAAACACGGTTATCACTGCGATTGACATCGATTGTTTGATTCAGCCGCACCGGAATTGTTGTACCGGGGTCAAGCCGCCTTCGGTGATCACGGTCCTGTGCCAATCCAATCAAGGAGAAGCACCAAACCGCGACTAGCAGTACTGCCAATATTCCCTGCAGCCTTCGAAACGGGAGATTAATTGTCCCTCTTTCTATCATAATTTATAGTCCTCCCTGGTAAGAAGGCTGCATCCAACGGTCCCGGATGGCCAGGCTACTCATTCAGAATGGCTTAGCGGAAAAAGAGCGATCCGGATCGGCCCGGCGGCTAAAGAATTTTTCCTGGGTCCGCGTAAGACGATCCCCTATAGACCATCCTCAGATTTTCCTAAGAATCAGGAGTTTTGCGTTCTTAAAGAATTCGAAATCGCTCGGGCGACCAGTCAATTCTCGGTCGGCATTTTGTGAGCGCGCTGTCGAGACGAGCACATCCAGCCGTCACCGGTGATCCGCCGGAAACCGCAGGCTTATTGAGCAGAGTTCCAAACCGTTGGTATGCGGCGGGCTATGCCGTGATTGTTGCCGCGTGCGTTGTTTCTGTGATGTTGGCAAACAGCTCACTTTGGAATCAGGCCGTAGCCTCCGTCGTTCCATAGTATGAACAAAACTTAATCTGGCAACGTTGAACGGAACGACAGCGCAGTAACCCGATCATGGTAGGATGCCGGAATGGCGAAGATTTCGAACCGTCTGACGACGCTGAGTTCCGCGGCGATCCTTGCAGTCTATGCCGTGGGCTACCACCGCACGAGCGCGGCGGCGGACCGTTTTGCCGCTCAGGATCGGCATGATCCTCCGTCTCCGCCGATCGTTAGAAATTTCGTGGCGCCGGCACAGGCTTTGCCTTCATTCAAGTCCACGCTTGCGGTTCCCCCTGCGGATGCTCCAAGGCGGCCGCGCAGGGTCGAAGAGGAAACCCGCCCTGAGGTACCACAGAGCGAAACGCCCTCGGACCTCGCTCCCGAAGCGATCGCTGCAGTGATTAACGTGCCTCCGCCGTCGGCTCCGGCGCCGGTGGAGCGAGCGCCTGTACTCGTTCCGAACTTGACAGCTCCGGAACTCATGCCGCCGCCTCTGCCGGCCCCGCCCTCGGCGATTCCAGCCGCGCTTCAATATAAGGACGGCACCTATATGGGGTGGGGAAGTTGCCGTCACGGAGATATTCAGGCATCGGTTGTGGTCGAAGCGGGCCGCATCGCGTCGACGACCATTTCGCAGTGCTACACGCGCTATCCCTGCACTTGGATCGCGAACGCTCCAGGGCAGGTCGTCGCGCGCCAGAGCAACAAAGTCGATTACGTTTCGGGCGCGACGCAGAGCATCGACGCATTCAAACAGGCTGTCGCCGAGGCTCTCTCGAAAGCAAAGTGACGGCGGGATCCTGCGTCCGCTCCATCCCGGTCATGGGTACGATCGCGACGATCGAGGTGGCCGGATCCGAATCCTGCGAGGAAGCCGTCGCAAGCGCTTTTGAATGGTTTCGGCAGATCGAGCAGTGCTGTTCCCGGTTCGATCCTCACAGCGAGCTCACGCAACTCAACTCGCAGATCGGCGTTGCCGTTACCGCCAGCGCCATCCTCTATGAAGCTGTCCGATTTGCTCTTTCCGTCGCAGAAGAAACAGGCGGCGCATTCGATCCGACGATCGGCGGGCGCATGGAGAAAGCCGGCTTCAATCGCGAATACCGGACGGGGCGGCTCGTCCAGACTGCTGTGGATACGAACTCGCAGGTCAGCTATCGAGACGTTATCCTGAATCCCGACGGGAAAGCGATCACCTTGCTCCGGCCGCTGCTCCTGGATCTCGGAGCCGTCGCCAAAGGTCTCGCCGTCGACATGGCCGCCCGTGAGTTGCAGCCATTTGAAAATTTTGCAATCGATGCCGGTGGCGACCTCTATCTCGCCGGCTCGAATCCCGAGGGCGATCCGTGGTCGGTGGGCATTCGTCATCCGAGAATCGATGGCCAATTGATCGAATCCATTCGCGTTTCCAACCAGGCGGTCTGCACTTCAGGCGACTACGAACGGGGTGAGCACATCCTGGACCCGCGCCGCGCAGAGGCTGCTGCGGGCGCCGCAAGTGTCACCGCCGCAAGTGTCACCGTTGTCGCCAGTGGCGCGATGCTGGCCGATGCTGTTGCTACAGCCGCATTCGTCCTGGGACCTGTCGAAGGCCTTCGATTATTTGACCGTGTTGGAGTGGAAGGTCTGATCGTCTCGCCGTCGCTGGAGCGGTACCAGACCAGAGGAATGCCGTATGGTTAACGGCGCCGTCGCTCGATTTCTCTGGACGCCCAAGGGACTCCTTCTTACGGTTCTCGCGCTCCTGACCTTTGTCGCGGCGCGGCACGAGCCGCTTGACGAGATCGGGCCGCTGTTGATCAGCGCCATCGCCGCTGCCGGAGTGATCGATGTGTTCATTCTGAGAAGAGTGAAGAAAGCCTGGGAATTTCCGAGCGGCGCCGTCCTCACCGGTCTGATCATTGCGATGGTTCTGAGTCCTTATGAACCCTGGTACGTTGCGGCGGCAACGTCGGCGATCGCCGTTGTCAGCAAATACGTATTTCGCAGCCGCTTCGCCAATATATTCAATCCGGCCGCTCTCGCAATCGTGATCACCTTTTACATATTCGATACGGGGCAGAGCTGGTGGGGCGCCCTTCCGGAGATTGAACCGTTCGCCATTGTGCTTCTGTTCATAACAGGCGGATTCATCGCGAATCGGGTCAACAAGGTTCCGATGGTGCTTATCTTTCTGGGTCTCTACTATCTCCTGTTTACCGTGACCTCATTTCTAGGCAACCCTGCGCATGCCGCGGAAATCTATCGCGCTCCGGATCTGCACGCCGTGCTGTATTTCGCGTTCTTCATCCTGACCGACCCGCCGACGTCGCCGGTAAAGTATCCGCATCAACTGTGCTACGGCGCGATTGTCGCCGTCACCAGCTACGCGTTCTTCGAGCTGGTCGGTGCCGTGTACTACCTTCTGGCCGCAGTCCTGGTCGGCAATCTCTGGGAAGCCGGCCGCCGATGGTTCGCCACTCAGCGCTGAGCGGGTTATCTGGGATGATTCCCGCGGCGGTATAGAGCCATTCCAGCAGTCCAAATGACTCCAACGGAAAGGGGCCGTTCACTCTCGACTAAAAGTGAACGACCCCAATTTCCTACAGGAAAACGACGATCAAGTGATTGTGCGTTTTCGAACGACTACGGGTTGGTGCCTTCGCTGGACGCCGCGCCCATTTTCTTTCCA
>DASXLG010000293.1 GCA_036496425.1 Terriglobia bacterium
AATTCCGGGTCGCCCGGCACGGAAACCTGTTTGAATCCGGTCGCCGGCCGTGATGCTCTCAATTCGTCCAGATACTTTTTTACACCGTCGGCAAGTGTATCGCCGCCGGGAAATGCTTTCGGATCGATGAGGATGAAAAGATCACCGACCGTGCATCGAAAATCCGTGTCCAGCGTGCCCAACACTTCGCGGCCCGCCGGCATACCGGCTAGCAGTCCGCCGAGCATCGCAATCGCGATGCCGAGACCGTAACCTTTGGGTCCTCCCGCGGGGCTCAGTGAGCCTTTCAGCGCAAGATCCGGGTCTGTTGTCGGAACGCCGTCTTTATCGACGGCCCAACCTTCCGGAATTTTTTCGCCGCGATGTTTCAGGGCGATGATTCTTCCCATCGCGCTCACCGACGTCGCCATGTCCAGCAGATACGGCCGCGGCTTGCCGGGAATGCCGATCGCGATCGGATTGGTGCCGACCAGGGCTTCCGCGCCGCCGAACGGGTGGACCAGGACTTCCGTCGTGGTGAAAGCGACGCAAGCCAGACCTTCCTGCGCCCTGCGCTCCGCGTAGTATCCAACCATTCCAATATGCGCGGCATTGCGCACTGTCAAGGTGCCGATGCCGTATTTTCGCACGGCCGGTACAAGCGCTTTCAACGATGTTTCACACGTGGATGTGCCAAACCCGTCTTTGCCATCGACGTTCAAAACGGCAGGTGTGCTCCATGTCAACTCGGGCTTGATGTTCACTTTCATCAGACCCTTCTGGATGCGCGTGACCATGACAGGAAGTCGCTGGACGCCGTGGGAATGAATCCCTCTCAGGTCCGCTTCCGTCCAGACATCGGCCTGGATCGAGGCTTCTTCTTCGGTGGCGCCGAGTCCCGTAAGGACGGCGACGATGGTGTCCAATTGTTCTTTTCTGGAAACTGTAACCGGCATGGTGTTGCTCTTTCGTGAGGTGAAAAGGTGAGCCGCAGATGACGCGGATGACGCCGATGGATCTGCGTCATCCGCGTCATCCGCGGCTGAATTCTATCTAGAACAACGCGGTCGAGCGGCGAGTCCAACCCGCCTTGCTCTTCTCTTTTGCGATCTTCTCCATGTCCTGAACGTAAGCGCCGGACTGGGTCAGGATGTGATGGAGGTCATTTCCGATGCTGATGAAGGTGAAGCCCTTCTCGAGGAATTCGCCAACGCGGGAGGTCCCGAAGAGGAACAGGCCGAGGATGACGTTGTTCTTCTTTGCGGAAGCGATCAGGTCTGTAGTGGCCTGACCGAGTTCAGGCGACGTGTACATTTCGGGGAACTTGTACTTTTCGTAGAGACCCATCGACATGCAAAGGTCGTTCTGGCCGAGAAAAAGAATATCGACGCCGGGAACGGCTGCGATTTCCTGGATGTTCTTGATGCAATCGGCGGTTTCGACCTGCAGAGCGCAGATGGCGTTGTCGTTCCAGGCGCCGGCATAGCCGAGCAAACCTTTTGCATTCATGCTGCGCTGGGGGAAGTAGACGGAGCGCGTTCCCGCGGTGGGATAGCGAACGCAGCTGACAGCCTGGCGTGCTTCCGCGGCGTTGTTGATATAGGGGACCAGAACGCCGTCGGAGCCCATATCGAGGGCTTGTTGAATGCCCGGGCGATCGTCATAGCCGCCGACGCGAACCATCGACTTCGCGCCGCCGCTGGCGATTCCCGCAAGCATCCCCGACAGGGTTTCGTTGCCCATCGGACCGTGCTGGGTGTCGACCAACAGCCAGTCATAGCCGCTATGAGCCAACTGCTCGGCCACGGTCGGGCTGCTCGAATTCACGAACAACCCCATTTTGGGGCGTCCTTCGCGAAGTTGGCTCTTAAACTCTTTACCAGTCAAAGCGTCACTCATTAGTTCTTCTCCTGTCGTGTTTTGTTAATTGAAAAATTCCTAAAGATCGTTCGCGCTTCCGATGCGATTGGGCGCCCGATGCCGGGGACGATCAGTTCAATTGCGCACGTCACTCTATCCTATTCTGCGAGTGCCGTAAACAAGCAGCGAAGCGAAAATTACAGGAAGCCGATGCCGCGTCCGCCGAGACCGACTCCGAGCCACAGTAAAGCATTGATAACGCCGACCGCGGCGCCCCACACCAGCCGGGGCTCCCGTTCCGATCGCGAGACTTTGCGGTGGACTGTAAAGTGAAAAATAAGCGCGGCGGACAGAAACATCATTTTTACCTGGAAGGGCGTGCTCGCGTAGCACTTCATCGCTTCCGAAAGGAAGAGCATGATTCCCGACAAGAGAATCACAACCAGGCTCCAGCTTGCCCACGGCCCCAGATCCTTTGCGACCTGAAAGGTCGGCTGGCTCGTCATCATCAGGCGGCACATGCGGCCGGTGAGGACGAGAATGGCCCCGAAAAGAATCGTCAGCGCGAGCAGATGGCAGGTCTCGATGATCGGAAAATAGATCCGGGATCCACGAATCGTTTCGCCCACCCAGCTCGCGTCGCACCACTTAAAAAACGGTAATAAAAAATGCATCGTTGATACCCTGCTAGAACAGATTGTACGCGGTGGCGCGCCCGGCGATGATCACCGCTGCCCACGATATGATCGAAATCAGGCCGGCCATCCGGGCCCTGATCGGGGGAATCGGGTACTTGTCCCAGTCCTCGATGCTCTTTTTGGTTTTCAGTTCGAAAATGCCGGCATTGATCATCGCGAGAATCAGAAACAGCACCTTGACCCGGAAGAATCCGCTCAAGTAACACTTCTCGGGTTCGGACCAGAAAAGCAGAATCCCGCTGATGGTCATCACGACGAAGCCGAAGAACGCCAGCGGCATGACCTGCTTGTGCACTTCGGATACGGGTTGCTGCTTCATTCCCCAGCCCATCAGCCGCAAATCGAACCACAGCAGGACTCCCACCGAGAGCGCCAGCGCCAGCACATGGGTGGTTTCGACGATCGGAAACAGCCAAATCGATTCCCGGATCCCGGTGCCGATACCGCTGTTTTGCATCGTGTGGATGATGGCAGGAATTTCTGACATGTTAGAAAGACCTCTGATTTCCCTAAAATGGCGTGAACTCTAGGAGATGGGCAGACTTTTCACGCTTTGGCACGATATCACATTCGCGTGACGCCGTGTCAATGACCCGGAAGTGCCAAACGCCCTGAAGATTTCCTGAATTCTTCGTCAGTCGGCCATATGCTCTTGCTGCAGGCAATTACTGCCGAATAAACTGCCAAGCCATGGCTAAAAAACTCTGGCTTGCCGCTGTCCTTCTCCTGGTTTTCGTCGCCGTTTCCCGACCTGCGGCGCCGCTTCCTCCCGCCGCCGCCGATCTCAAATCACCAGCGGGTTCCGGCAGCGCTGAGCCCAACCTTGCCGCGGCTCCCGATGGCCGGGTTTTTATGACATGGATCGAGCCTGCGGCCGGAACCGGAAAAGGGAGTGTCCTTTATGTCTCGGTTCTGCAGGGGAATGCGTGGTCCGCACCCAAAGTGATTGCGCGCGGCACGAACTGGTTCGTCAACCCCGCGGATTTCCCCTCGATAGTGGTGATGCTCGATGGGACGCTCGCCGCGCACTGGCTGGTTTCGAACGACGGCCCGGAAGCGGAAGTCTACGACGTGGACCTTTCCTTTTCGAAGGACGGCGGCGTCAGCTGGACAAAACCTGTCGTTCCGCATCGCGATCGCAAAAAGCGGCAGCACGGTTTCGTATCGTTGACGCCGCTGCCTGACGGGAAACTTGCAGCAGTGTGGCTCGACGGCCGCAATATGGCCGATGAAGATCATGGGGATATGGCGTTGATGTATACGACCATCACTCCCGCCGGTGTGCTCGGCACGGAATCGCAAATCGACAGTCGCGTATGCGAGTGTTGCAAGACCGCAATGGCGGTCACACCGGATGGTCTCATCGCCGTGTACCGCGACCGCTCCGATAAGGAGATCCGTGACATCTCGGTCTCGCGCTATGCGAATGGCCGCTGGTCCGCGCCGCAAGACCTCACGAAAGATGGGTGGAAAATTGAGGGCTGCCCCATCAACGGCCCTGCGGTCTCATCGTCCGGAAAAAACGTCGCGGTGGCCTGGTTTACGGCTCCCCTGGAAAAAGCCCAGGTGAATCTGATGATGTCTTCGGATGGCGGCAAGACCTTCGGCCCAAAAATCCGGATCGATGAAGGTAATCCCGCGGGCCGGGTCGAAGTGTTGAGCCCGGCATCGGGTGGAGCGATTGTGAGTTGGGTCGAACGCACGCAGGGCAACGGACCTCAGCTCCACCTGCGCCAGATCGACGCAAACGGCAAGGTGGCTGCGGTGGTCAACGTTTCGGCAGCGGCGCGTGTGGCGTCAGGTGGATTTCCGAAAATGGCGGCATCCGGAAAGGGAATTGTCGTTGCCTGGACGGATTCGGGCGATCCTTCCCGCGTGCACACCACGGTCGTGAATCCGTGAATGGTGAAATATGCGGATTCTCGTGGTTGAAGATGAGGTCAAAGTCGCGAATGCGTTGAAGGAAGGCTTCGCGGGCGAACGCTATGAAGCCGTGGTGGCGCATACGGGCGAGGACGCATTCTTCCGGATCAACACCGAAAAATTCGATGTCATCGTCCTCGATGTGATGCTGCCGGGCCGGGACGGACTTCAGATTCTGTCGACGGTCCGAAAAAGCGGTGTTCAGACTCCCGTTCTTCTTTTAACCGCGCGCGACACGCTGGAAGACCGCGTCGCCGGTTTGAACGGCGGAGCCGACGACTACGTGGTCAAGCCATTCGCTTTCGAGGAATTGCTGGCGCGGGTCCGCGCGCTCGTCCGGCGGGGCCGTCCTTCGGACACGCTGCGCCTCGGCGCCGGCGATCTCGATATGGATCTGATCTCGCGAAAGGTCAGCCGGGGCGGGCGCGCGGTGGAGCTGACGACACGGGAATTCGAGCTTCTGGAGTACCTGCTGCGGCATCAGGGGCAGGTCGTGTTGCGTGATACACTAGCCCGAGAAGTCTGGAAAGAGCCAACCCGCGGAACGCCGTTGAACAACGTTATCGATGTTCATATCGCCAGGCTGCGCCGGAAAATCGATCTCGATAAACCGCTCAAGTTGATTCACACGGTCCGGGGCGTTGGTTTCATGTTGCGGGAGGGAGAACCGTAAGTATGATGCGCATCCAACCGCGAAGTGTGCGCGTCCGTCTGACGCTCTGGTATGTCGGCGTGATGTTGCTCGTGCTCGGCGTTTATGCGGGCGCCATCTACACAGTGGTACGCAACAATTCTTCGCAACGGCTCGACGACCGCTTGCGCGACGATTTTGACTGGGCCTCCGACATGCTTGCCCAGCGTCCGGATGGTTCGATCGCTCCATACGACGAAACCGGCGAAGGCGACAGCCCATGGCTTCAGGTTTATGGCCTCGACGGGCAGCTTTTGTACAAGACGCCGGAAGCACGGCGCAATCCGGTTGCTTCCAGCGACAAGCTTGCCAGCAAACCCGATGAGCAGATTGTGACGGTTCCCAACGTCTACCCGCCGTTTCGCGTGATGAGCGGCGGAGCGCGGATCGGCGGCAAGCCTGTCGTCGTCCAAGTCGCGCGCTCCGAAGCCTCGATCAATCAGGACCAGCGGCAGTTGTTTTATATTCTTCTCCTCGGTTTACCTGCGGCGGTCGCTGTGGCGGGAGTCGGAGGGTATGGCCTCGCGAGGCGGGCGCTTGCGCCCGTCGATCGCATGGTCGAGCGGGCCCGTTCGATCAACGCCGAACAATTGAATGCGCGGCTCCCGGTCGACAATCCGGGCGACGAACTGGGCCGTCTGGCCACAGTATTCAATGACACCTTTGCACGGCTCGAAGCCTCATTTGAGCGGATGCGTCACTTTACCGCGGATGCGTCGCATGAGTTGCGAACGCCCCTGACTGCCATCCGCAGCGTCGGAGAAGTCGGCTTGCGCGGCCGCCGTGACGAGGCGGCGTACCGCGAAATCATCGGAAGCATGCTCGAGGAAGCCGACCGCCTGGCGCTGCTCGTGGACCGGCTCCTGACGTTGTCCCGCGCGGACACCGGCCAGGCCAAGCTTTCTATGGACTTCGTTGATGTGCGCGAACTGGCCGAGGAAGTGGCCGAACAACTCGGTGTTCTGGCTGAAGAAAAAGAGCAGTCGATCCAGGTGCGCTTTGAAACGGCGCCACACTGGATCGGAGACCGTGTGGTTTTGCGGCAGGCGCTTTTGAACCTTGTCGACAATGCGATCAAATACACACCGGCCGGTGGAGCGATCGAGATTCGTGTTGCTCAAACGGCGGAAGGAACGACGATCGAGGTCGCGGATACCGGCCCCGGAATCCCCGCAGAACTTCAATCGCGGATTTTCGATCGCTTCTACCGCGTCGATCGGGCCC
>DASXLG010000294.1 GCA_036496425.1 Terriglobia bacterium
CACCGCTATCCACATTTGCCTGGGGCGATAAAGGACATCTGATGGTCAACCGCCTCGCAATTGAAACCGCAGGTCCGAACTTACCCGACTTCATGTCGGCGGCGCGCGACCACATTATTTATAACGGCCCGGAACCGGACCGCTGGCGCGATGAGGGCCGTGCTTCCGTGATGAACACCACTCAGGCCGCGGATCACTTCCTGGATTCCGAATTGTGGGGACCGATTTCAACGATCCCGGCGGACCGTTACTCGTTTATGGAGCAGGTGGCACAGAAAAAGGTCGCGCTCATCAAGGTCGGCTATCTTCCTTACGCCATCATTGAAAATTACGGAAAGCTGGTGAACGCATTTCGATTCTGGAGAAATGCGAAGAGCGCGGAAGACCGGGAGTCTGCACGGGAGAACGCCGTGTATGTTGCCGCAATTCTCGGTCATTATGTGGGCGACAGCACGATGCCGATGCACCTCAGCATCGAATACGATGGCTGGCTGGAAACCAGCCCGAACCCGAAGGGGTACACGACGGCCCGGGGCTTTCATAGCCGCTATGAAAGCCAGTATGTGAACGCAGCAATCCAGGATGACCTGGTACGGCCGAAAGTTCGACCACCGCAGCGTCTTTCAAACGTCTGGGATTCCATCAAGCAGAATCTCATCACCAGCTTCGGGCAGCTCGAGCCGGCCTACGACCTCGAGAAGGCCGGCGAGTTCAATCCGCAACAGCCGCGTCCACGGGGTACAGAGTTCATCGCCGGTCAACTTGCGCGGGCAAGCACCCTGCTTGGCGATCTCTGGTACACGGCGTGGCTCGAAAGCGGAGAACCCGTGCCCGGCGCCAAACAATAGGTAGTTTTTGATCACCGCGCGCGAGATCATCCAGAAGAAGAGAGACCGCAAGCCTCTTACCGGCGCTGAAATCAGCGCATTCATTGACGGCTACGTTTCCGGAGAGATCGCCGATTATCAGGTCGCGGCCTGGCTGATGGCCGTGTACCTGAATGGGATGACCGCCGAAGAGACGCTCGCATTGACCCGCGCCATGCGCGACTCCGGCGATACCTTGAACCTCTCGTCTATCCCTTCAAAGAAAGTCGACAAACACAGCACCGGCGGCGTGGGTGATAAAACCTCTATGATCATCGCGCCGATCGCCGCCGCCTGCGGCGTAACCGTCCCGATGATCACCGGACGGGCGCTCGGCCACACCGGCGGCACGCTGGACAAGCTGGAGTCGATTCCGGGGTTTAATGCAAAGCCTTCGCCGGATACGCTTCTCAGGATTCTGAAAAAATGCGGCGCCGTTATCGTGGGACAAACGGAGGATATTGCGCCTGCGGACCGGCGGATCTATGCGCTGCGCGATGTGACCTCGACAATCGAGTCCGTTCCGCTCATCACCGCCAGCATACTGAGCAAGAAAATCGCCGAGGACATCGACGGGCTCGTGCTCGACGTCAAGACCGGCGCAGGCGCCTTCATGCCCACCCTCGAGGAGGCTCAGAAACTCACCCGTTCCATTGTCGACGTGTGCCGAAAAATGCAAACCAGGATTGTCGCCGTGATCACGGACATGGAACAGCCGCTGGGCCGGGCAATCGGAAACGCCATTGAGATTCGGGAATGCATCGAGTTTCTGAGCGGCAATGCGCCCGAAGACTTGGAAACGGTCAGTCTCGCTCTCGCTACCTATATGATTTATCTGGGAGGCGCAGCAAAAACACCCGAGCGTGCTTACAAACTGGCTTACGAAGCCGTGGCCAATGGGCGGGCGCTGGCTAAGTTCCGTGAAATCATCAGGTCTCAGCGCGGTGACGAACGGGTCATCGATGATGTCGAATTGCTCCCGCAGGCAAAACATGTTCAAGAATTTCGCGCCCGATCGCACGGCTTTGTGACACGATGCGATGCCAGGCTCCTGGGCCTGGCGTCCAATGCGTTAGGAGCCGGCCGGACCCGTGTGGAGGATACGGTAGATCCCGCTGTCGGACTATATCTGGATAGGAAGGTGGGAGACGGCGTTCACCGTGGAGATGTCTTGTGCCGGATTCACTGGAACGATAAAAACCGCTTGCTCGACGCCCTTCCAATGGTCGAAGAGGCATTTGAAATCAAAGCGCGGCCCGCAGAATCGAGACCGTTGATTCATGCAGTGGTGCAGGGATAGAAATGAAATTTGAGTTTGTAGAACAGGCAAAACATTATCTGCTCGACAAGATGGGTTCCGCGCCCGACGTTGCGATCGTAATGGGTAGCGGACTATCGGCCGTAGACGAGATCCTGTCCGGTCCCCAACGTGCCCATTACGTCTCCATACCGCATTTCCCCGTACCCAAAGTTCCAGGACACCGCGGCCAGGTCGTGTTCGGCAAAGTCGGCGGTCTTCACGTTGTGGTGTTTGAAGGACGCGTCCATTACTACGAAGGCAACACCATGGCGGAAGTCACCTTCTGCACGCGTGTGATCGGACGGCTCGGCACCAAAAGCCTGCTGCTGACCAATGCCTCCGGCGCCATCAATCCCAATTTTGCACGCGGGCATTTGATGATCATCACCGATCACATCAACCTTCTTGGCGCTAATCCTCTCACCGGCCCCAACGAGGATCGCTGGGGTCCACGTTTCCTCGATCAGACCAACGTCTACGACTTCGAGTTGCGTGAAAAACTCAAAGGCGCCGCCGAGTACTGCGGCATTCAAGTGTGTGAAGGCGTGTATGCGTCGATGTCGGGGCCAACCTACGAAAGCCCGGCGGAGGTTCGCTACCTCCGCGCGATCGGAGCGGATGCCGTGGGCATGTCCACCGTGCCCGAAGCGATTGTCGCAAGGCATATGGGAATGAAGGTTGCGGGCCTGTCGATGCTTGCGAACGTCGCGGCCGACATCTCCGGCAGGCCGATCGACCATTCCGAAGTGCTCGACACGGCGACAGAGATGAATGCCGACCTTGCAATGCTGCTGCAACGCTTCTTTGAGATGTATGCAGCAGCCTGAAAGCCATGACCTGATCGCCCGTGCATCCGAAGCGCGGGCGAAAGCGCTCGCGCCGTATTCCGGATTCAAAGTCGGCGCCGCCCTGCGGACGAAAGACGGGCGGATTTTTTCCGGCTGTAATATTGAAAATGTCTCTTACGGATTAAGCGTGTGCGCCGAACGTGTGGCGCTCTGGAAAGCGCTCAGCGAAGGCGCGCGGGAGTTTAGCGGACTCGCGATCGTGACCGACGCCGGCGTCGTCACGCCACCGTGCGGAGCTTGCCGGCAACTGCTCTGGGAATACTGCGGGGATATTCCGGTTCACCTGCATTCGTTGAAGGGCCTCGACGAAGAACACCGCCTGGCGGCCCTGCTGCCGTTTCCGTTTGACCGTTTTCAACATGGTGTGTGAGCGCCCCCCTGCCGGCCTTACGGCCGCACCACTCCGATATACGGAAGGTTCCGGTACTTCTGCCGGTAATCCAGGCCATAGCCCACGACAAACTTGTCCGGTATCTCAAAGCCGATGTACTTCAAATCCATTTCGATGATCCGCCGGGCGCGGCGATCCAGCAGCGCACACACTTCCAGAGACTTTGGATTGCGTCCGCCCAGCGTCCGCAGCAGATACTTCAGGGTGAATCCTGTATCGACGATGTCTTCGATCAGGAGCACATCCTTGCCGGCAATATTTTCTTCGAGGTCTTTGGTGATCCGGACGACGCCTTCGCTGTCCTCGCCGTAGCTCGAGATCGAAAGAAAATCCATCGCCAGGGAGAGGCCGATCTGGCGCGCCAAATCGGTTGCGAAAAAAACCGATCCTCTCAGGATTGAAACAAGGACGAGCCTTGAATCCTTGTAGTCGCTTGTAATCTCCGCTGCCAGGGCCCGGACACGCGCCTGAATCTGTTCTTCGGTAAACAGAATCTCGGCGGCTTCTTGCGGCATCAGTTGATCTTGACACAGAAGGCAGAAGTGCTAGACTTAAATCAGGTCCCGAGAGATTTGGAGTTCAGCCGAAAGTCGTACTCGAAAAGGCGGAACAGGCTGTCGTCGACGTACCGTAGCAAGTACTGAGACGGTTTGTTACTGGGTTTCTCAGCACGCGGAAACGCGGGCAGCTTTAGCGGCAGTGGGCGCCAGTTCACGGTCGAGAGAGTCAAAGCAACCCAAGAAAACGGCGATTCGAGATGGGCATCCGCCGCACGGTGGATTCGGCCGGACGAAGGGTCACTCGGGGCCTTTTAAATTTACGCCGCTCCGCTGCCGTTTTCTTCCTCTTCTTCCTGTTCCTGACCCAAGCCATACTTCCAGATCAAGTTCCTGTAATCGCGCTCGTACAGGATCTTGATATTCACGTCCGGATACAGCTCCCGCAGGAGCCGCACTTTACGATTCTTTTTCGTAACCAGGCTTTGTTTCATCGTCGTCAGCTCGATGAAGAGGTCCAGGTCCGGAAGATAAAAGTCCGGGCTAAAGGCCTTCAGCACGTTGCGATTTTCGTCCCATTCGATCGGAAAGGTCCGGGGTTCGTACTCCCAGCGGATGCGGTAAAAATCCATAACCCTGGCGAACTCCCGTTCGCTGGGATGGGCAAATTCCGGCAGCTTGCTTTCGACGGGCTCCAGATCCGCCAGCTGCGCCACATCCAGCTTCGTCGTGAGGATTTCTTCGCGCAGTTGCGCCGGCAAATGCACGGCGGTTGCTTCGATTCCTTTGGCCTGGGCCGCTTTCGCTATGATTTCAACGGCAACCTCATTGGAGAAGTGGTCGATGTTCAGCACCAGATCGTAGTGTGCCGGATCCCGCCAATCTTTGCCGTACAGCGTCTTCAGAAAGCTTTCTTTTTCCCGGTCCCGGTCTGCGATGATCGTTTCCGCCTGTGCGCGGTCTGCTTGAGCCGTACGCATGACGCGCGCAATGCGATATGGCAAAGGCGCGACGATCTGCACATGAAGCGATGCAGCGACACGGGAAAAAAGAAACTGGCCGCCGCTGCCCAGGATCACGACGTTGTGCGCCGCGGCAATTTCGGCGATCGCCGACCGGACCATCTCGTCGTAAACCTTGCGGTCCCTTTTCAGTCTTGAAAGTTGTTCCGTACGCACCGGGAACTGCTGGTCGATGACCGCGTCCATCGCTTTACGATCGATGAACTGAAACTTCAATGCCTGCGCCGCCGCCGCGGCAATTTCGCGGCCGCCGCTACCGGTCAGACGCGAAATCGTAATGATCGCCATATGTTATAGTCAGCTGTTTATGCACTATGCCGGGCTCGACATCGGGGGCACGTCCATCAAAGCCGGCCTCGTCGATGAAACGGGCCGGGTCCTCGAATCGCGCAAAGTCACCACGGTCAACGACGATCTGAACGTCTTTGTATCCAACCTATCAGAACTGGTTCGCGAATTCCAAAAATCAACGATTATCGACGCCATCGGCATGGGCATCCCCGGCCTCCACAACTCCACGACCGGCATCATTGAAACCTCGCCCAATATTCCCTGCCTTAATCATGTCAATTTAGAGCAACTGGTGGCGGATCAGGTCCAGGTCCGCTGCGTGAGTGAAAACGACGCCAATGCCGCAGCATACGGCGAATTCGTCTGCGGCGCCGCTATCGGATTTCGTCATGTGGCTCATTTGACGCTCGGCACCGGACTTGGCTCGGGGTTCATACTCGACGGAAAGCTTTTCACCGGCATTTCCGGATATGCTCCGGAGCTCGGTCACACCGTGCTGCGTGCAAAACCGCATTGCAGGGACGAAGGCCGCATCTGTGGCTGTGGCAATCGCGGGTGCCTGGAAACGTTCGTGTCCGCGACCGGCATCGTGACAACCGCCAGGGAGCATGGGATGTCCGGGCCGCTCACATCGGAAATGATCTATGAGGCCGCGGTGCACGGCGATGCCATTGCACTGGAAGTGTTCCGCGAGACGGGTGAATACCTCGGTATCGCGTGCGCCAATCTGATCAACCTTCTCAATCTCGAAATGATCATAATCGGCGGGGGCGTTATGGCGTCCGGTCGGTTACTCTTGGATGCTGCCATGGCATCGGCCGGAGCTTACGCTTTCCGCGCCTCGTTTAAAGATTGCCGCATAGTAGAATCAAAACTGTGGCCGGACGCCGGTGTTATAGGCGCCGCGATGCTTGCTCGGGACCGGTAACACTGGGACGAAATGGACTTATCACACATACGTAATTTCTCGATCATCGCTCATATCGACCACGGAAAATCCACGCTGGCAGACCGTCTGCTGGAACTCACTGGCGCACTGAGCAAGCGCGAGATGTCGGCTCAGGTCCTGGACGCCATGGACCTCGAACGCGAACGCGGCATCACGATCAAGGCGAAAGCCGTCCGGCTGAATTATCACGCCAAAGACGGCGGAGAATACGTCCTGAACCTTATCGACACGCCGGGCCACGTCGACTTCAGTTACGAAGTCTCGCGAAGCCTCGCCGCATGCGAAGGCGCATTGCTGATCGTCGACGCGTCTCAAGGGGTCGAAGCTCAAACACTCGCCAACACGCACCTGGCGCTCGACCACCATCTCGAGATTCTGCCGATCATCAACAAAATCGACCTCCCCGGCGCAGAGATCGAGCGTGTGAAGGAACAGCTGAATTCGATCATCGGGATGGATCCTGAAGATGCGCTTCTCATCAGCGCGAAATACGGAAACGGCATCGAAGAAGTCCTCGAGGCGATAGTGAAGCGCGTTCCCGCCCCCAAAGGCGATCCGCAGGGGCCGTTGAAAGCTCTGCTCTTCGATTCATGGTTCGACATTTATCGCGGCGTTCTCGTCATGATCCGCGTCATCGATGGCGAAATCCACAAAGGCATGAAAATCCGCCTGATGTCCAACGGACAGGTGTATCAAGTCGAAGGCGTCGGCGCGCTGACCCCAAAGTCGCGGGAACTGGAGCGGCTGTCCGCCGGCGAAGTAGGTTATTTGATCGCCAACATAAAGGTCGTAGCGGATACCAAAATCGGCGACACGATTACCGAGCAGGACAACCCGACGGCCGCCGCCTTCCCCGGCTTTCAGGAAGTCAAACCGATGGTTTTCGCGGGCCTCTATCCGGTCGAGCCGAATCAGTATGAGGCGCTGCGCGATGCGCTCGAGAAATTGCGCCTGAACGATTCATCGTTTTTCTATGAGCCCGAGACCTCGACGGCCCTGGGATTCGGATTCCGCTGCGGCTTCCTCGGCCTGCTCCACATGGAGATCATTCAGGAACGCCTCGAGCGTGAATTCCAGCTTTCGCTCATCACAACGGCGCCGGGAGTGCGCTATCGCATCACGCGGACCAACGGCTCCATCGAGGAAATTGACAATCCGACGAAGTTCCCGGAAGCGCAAGTCATCTCGCAAATCGAGGAGCCCATCATCACGGCGCTCATTCTGAGCACAGATGAATTTGTCGGTCCTATCCTGAAGCTGGTTGAGGAGAAACGCGGCGTGCAGAAAGGCTTTGAATACGTCGCTCCGGGCCGTGTCCTGTTCACATACGAGATGCCACTGAATGAAATCGTTCTGGATTTCTACGATCGCCTCAAATCGGTATCCCGCGGGTACGCATCATTTGACTACCATCTGGCGGGATACCGGCCGTCCGATCTGGTGAAACTCGACATTCTCGTCGGCGGCGAACCCGTCGATGCTCTCTCCTGGATCGTCCATCGCGAGTTTTCATACCAGCGCGGCAAAGCGCTCGCCGAAAAAATGAAGGAGCTGATCCCCCGGCAGATGTTCGAAGTGGCGATCCAGGCGGCCATCGGCAACCGCATCATCTCGCGCGAGACCATTCCGGCCATCCGGAAGAACGTTCTTGCCAAGTGCTACGGCGGCGACATCACGCGCAAGCGAAAGCTGCTGGAAAAGCAGAAGGAAGGCAAGCGGCGGATGAAGCGGGTGGGGAAGGTGGATATCCCTCAGGAGGCATTTCTCGCGGTCTTAAAGGTCGGGTCGTAAACGTACGGGACTATTGGAAATTCGAGATTGGAAGTTCGAAATTGGAAATTGGATTTCTCGATTTCGAATCTCGAACTTCCAATTTCGAATTTCCAATAGTTCTCTATATTCTTAGGGGCTAATTCCCCTTGCCAACATGCCCCCTGTTATAATAGGGGCGCCATGCAATCGCAACTGCGACGCTACCTCGGCTCCCTGGTATTCGTCTTCCTGCTCTGCCTGTCCATCGCCGTGGGCGCGACGGCGGGGGTCCTGTTCGTCTATAACAGCGATCTGCCGCAGATCAACTCCCTGGAAGACTACCATCCCAGCCTGGTCACCGACGTCTACTCCGACGACGGCCAGGTGATCGGGTCCTTCGCTCTCGAGCGCCGGATCGTCGTCACCTACGATCAGATTCCGCAGCTGGTGAAAGACGCCATCGTTTCCGTCGAAGACCAGAATTTTTACCCTCATTGGGGCATCGACATTTACGGCGTCGCGCGCGCCGCGTTGAAAGATCTGATGGCCGGCCGCGTCGTTGAAGGCGGCAGCACTTTGACGCAACAGCTGAGCAAAAACCTGTTTCTGACGCCCGAACGGAAATTCCGCCGCAAGATTCAGGAAGCCATGCTCGCCATTCAAATTGAGCGTTACTACACCAAAGGGCAGATCCTGACCATGTATGTGAATCAGCACTTCATGGGACATGGGCAGTACGGTTTCGCGGCGGCGGCCGACTATTATTTTGGAAAGCAGCTGAAGGACCTGAACATCGAGGAGGCGGCGATGCTTGCAGCCCTCCCTCGTTCTCCAATCAACTACGACCCGATCCAGCATCGGGATCGCGCGCGCATGCGGCGGGATTACGCGATCGACCGGATGGTAGCGGAAAAGAAGATTACCGTCGCTCAAGGTGAAGAGGCGAAGTCGCATGAGATCAAGATCGCCGAAAAACAGCGGCCCGATGAGCTGGCCCCCTACTTTGTTGAAGAACTGAGGCGCTACCTCGAGAAAAAATACGGCACTTCCGCCGTCCATGAAGGCGGACTGAAGGTCTATTCAACCTTGAACGTCGATGCGCAGAAGGCTGCCAATGCCGCCCTGCGCACGAGACTCCGCGAATACGACAAGAGGCATGGATGGCGCGGCGCCGACCGCGACCTCGTCAGCGAAGGTGTCGATGATCTCGAATCATTCGAGCTGCCGGATTGGAAGCTTCCGATTCGCACGAACGATATCGTGCCCGGTATTGTCCTGGATTTCACGAAAACGGACGCCACTGTGAAAATCGGCACCTACCTCGCCGATTTGCGGCCTCAGGATATTGCATGGACCAACGCCAAAGCGGCATCGGACATTCTGAAACGCGGGGATGTCGCGCTCTTTCAGATCCGGTCCATGAATCCTGCGGACGAGAAGGTCGAAGTATCGCTCGAACAAAAGCCCAAGGCCCAGGCCGCTTTTGTTTCCATCGAGCCCAAGACCGGCGAAATCAAAGCTCTCGTTGGCGGATACGATTTCGACGAAAGCAAGTTCGACCGCGCGACGCAGGCGATGCGCCAGACCGGGTCGTCATTCAAACCGTACGTTTACACTGCTGCGATCGATAGCGGATTGATCACAATCGATGACACCATCGTGGACTCTCCGGTCAGCTATGGCTCCTATTCTCCCGGCAACTACGATGGAAAATTTGAAGGAACCATCGGTATCCGGCGCGCATTCGCGGACTCCCGCAACGTACCGGCGGTAAAAATCCTTGCGCGGCTTGGCGTGCAAAACCTGGTTCCGTACCTGCGCCGGTTCGGAATCACATCGAAGATCGAGCCGGTTCTCCCGATCGCACTTGGGGCGGCCGACGTCACGCTGATGGAAATGGTTTCCGCATATTCCACCTTCCCGAACGACGGCGTCCGGGTCGTACCGCAAATGATCCGCCGGGTTACCGATTACGAAGGCAACGTGCTGGAGGAAAATTTCGCTGAACTGCGTGATGTGATATCGCAGGACACAGCGCGGACCATGGTCGAGTTGATGCAGGAGCCGATTAAGCCCGGCGGCACGGCGGAAAAGGCGGCAGAACTGAAGCGCCCGATCGCCGGAAAAACCGGCACGACCAATGATTTTACGGACGCATGGTTCATCGGCTACACACCGTCGCTCGTTGCAGGCGCATGGGTCGGCTTCGACGAAAAAGTCACGCTGGGCGATAAAGAGACCGGAGCCCGGGCCGCACTGCCGATCTGGATGGATTTCATGCGTGATGTCTATAAGGACAAGCCGATTGAACAGTTCGATTTGACTCCAAAACCAACGACGGCGGCCCCCGAAACTGCACCGTCCGCCACGAGGCCTGGCCAATGAAAATCCTTTCACTCGCCCTCTTGTTCCTAATCTTTGCGCTCGATTGTTCCGCGCAATCCGTGGCAGATGCTGCCAGGCAGGAGCGCGAGAGACAAAAAAGCCTTCGCAGCACCGTCACATTCACGGGCGTCGCCGCAAGCACCGCTGTAACAACCTCGGGGACCGCCCCGTCAACCGCCGTTAGGCCTTTCGAGCTCAAAGATAACAACGGCCACGACGAGAAATACTGGCGGAATCGCTTTGACGAAGCCCGCGCCGAATTGAAGCGCGCTCAGGACCGTATACAAGTGCTCGACGCGAAAGTGAAGGATCTGAACACCGAGTATCTGACTCGAAGTGATATTTACGACCGCGAGGATCGCCTTCGCCCACAGATCACCGAGAACCAGCGTCAACTTGACGAGGCCCGCAAGGACGTCGAGAAAGGCAATCAAAAGATTTCGGATCTCGAGGACGAACTTCGCAAGGCAGGTGGCCCCGCCGGCTGGGCCCGGTAGATGCGGTATCTGGGCATCGACGGGGGCGGTTCCAAAACCGCCTTCCTGCTCGTCGATGACTACTATAACGAAATCTGCCACATTCAAAGTGGACCTTCCAATCATCTGTCGGTCGGGAACGACGCTGCCCGCGATGCCATCAGGGACGGTATATCCCGTCTGAGCGAGACCCCCAACATTGTCTGTGCCGGATTCGCCGGAGCAGGCCGCGCCGATAGCGTGGCGTTTTACAAAGAAGTCCTGCAATCCTTAATACCCGGAGCGCATGTCATCATCGAAAGCGACGCGTTCATTTCGTCGATCGGGGCCATCGGAGTCGATCCGGGCCTGCTCCTGATCGCCGGAACCGGCTCGATTGTGATCGGCCGGGATACCGATCGAGCGATGTTCCGCGTCGGCGGCTGGGGACCTTACTTCGGAGACGAAGGCAGCGGCTTCTGGATCGGCAGGGAGGCCGTCAGGGCGGCGCTGCGGGCGCTCGACTCGGAGGCGCCGAACGAATTCGCAACACGAATGTCAACCGTTCTGGGCTTGAAATCGATCTCGGAGGTCGTGGGCGCATGGGCAGGCGGGAAGCTGGGCGTGCCGGACATCGCCGGCTTGTTTCCCCAGGTCATTGACTTTTATCCTTCCGAGCCTGCAAAACAGATCCTCACCGAGGCCGCCGCCCACCTTCGCTCGCTCGTGGACACCGCGGCGGCACGAGTCGGAGTACCGGATTGCCGCAAATCTCTCAGCGGTTCCGTAGCCAGTCATCCCGTAATGCGTGAACTCGTCGGAATCACCTTCGAAGAGCCCCGCCACTCCCCGGAGTGGGGCGCTGTTATTTGGGCGCGCCAACACAGCAACGGCTGATAAAATCCCTTTGTATGGTCACCGGAGACTCCGTCGAAAAAGCCTGCGCCGAAGTGGGCGAATACACAGATGAGTTCATGGTCAGCGAGTTCGACCGCTTCTTTCGCGCTCAGCCTTCCATTTGCGAATTCATCATCGAGCTGACAAGCGGAAGCGGGCAGAAGATACAGGAACTCTCGCTGTTCCTCTCGTACATCGTCTTCAAAGCCGCGGAGATTGAGAAGCAGGGAGCCGCCGATACAATCAGTCAGGAACAAATCGAAGCGGCGTACCGCACTACCGAATCATGGATGGCGCAACTCGGCGGCAGCGAAAACTCCGAAAACCAGGCTGCGATCGCTGCGAGCATGAAACAGGATAAGGAACCGAATCTTTTGCAGTATGTCATCTCGGAACTGAACGAACCGCTGGAAGACGACGTCGAGCTGAACGAGGAAGAAAAAGGCGAAATTTTTTTCATTTTAAAAACCGTTATCGCCTCGCTGGATCGCGGAGTCGAGAGGAGAATCATTGAAATCGATCAGTAAACAAAATCTCACGCTGGGGATTGCTGCCGTCGTCATCATGGGCGGAATCGGCTGGGCTTTATTGCGCGGAACATCAGATCAGACGGCGGATCAGACGACGGACCAGACCGCCGATTCCGCTGTTTTGTCCAAGGCGGCCGATGTGTTGTCTCCAACATTATTCAGCGACGAAAAGACCCGCGCCGCTTATCAGACGGCTAAAGATATCCCTGAAGTCCTGGAGCAGATTCCCTGCTTCTGCGGCTGCCTGTCGAATTTCGGTCACAAGAACAATCTCTTCTGCTTTAAGGACCAGCATGGCGCAGGGTGCAACATGTGTCAGGACATTGCCCTCGACGCCAGGAAAATGCACGACCAGGGCCTGTCGATCGCCCGGATCCAGGAGAAGATCAAAGCGATATATTCGCAATACCAGGAATGAAGACGGCCTTTGACCAGGGTAAGGGCCCCGCGGTCCTGCTGATCCACGCATTCCCGCTCAATCACACCATGTGGGAGCCGCAGCTGGCGTCCTTTACATCCGAATTCCGTGTCGTTGCGCCCGACGTTCGCGGGTTCGGCCGGTCACAACCACAGTCGCCCTGGACAATGGAGGAGGCTGCCGACGACATCAACGCATTGCTGGACTCATCGGGGGTCGAGACCTGCGCTGTCGCCGGAGTTTCCATGGGCGGATACATAGCCCTGGCATTCTGGTCGAAATATCCGCAGCGTGTGCGCCGGCTGATTCTGGCCAACACCCGCGCACGCGCCGACACCGAAACTGAAAAAACAGCCCGCAATGAGATGATCGCCGGACTCCAGCAGAACGGAACTGCGCTATTGCCGGATCGGATGCTGCCCCGGCTGCTCCGGCCGAATGCGTCTCAGGAGACGGTTCAGGCTGTCCGGAAAATGATCGATGCAGTCCATCCGTCCGCGGCCATTTACGCTGTGATGGCGATGCGGGACCGGGTCGACTTCTCTTCCGCCGTCCATCGGATCCAATGCCCCACCATGGTCGTCACCGGTTCCGACGATGTCATTATCTCCGCCGGAGAAGCCCGCGCCCTCGCCGGAACGATATCGGGCTGCCGGTTTTTCGAGGTTCCACACTCCGGACATCTCAGCAACCTTGAAAACCCGGAGGAATTCAATCGCGCATTACTTGCGTTTCTGCGTCCCTGAGAAGGACGTGCACTGCCTGTACGTCGAACGGCTTTGGGAAATATGGAAGCCGCTCATCTTCGAGAAATTGGATAGTTGCCGGATTACTGGTGTCTCCAGTCAGAAATACAAAACGCCGCTTATAAACAGGCTTGACTGCCGACAGCTTGCGATAAAGCTCAATACCGCTTCCTCCGGGCATTTTGATATCGCTGATAATGAAGTCGTATTCCCTGGAAGTGGCGAGCTTCATGGCGTCGTCCAATGTTGACGCGGTGTCCGCGCTGCTGCCGTCGCGGATCAGCATCCTTTGAATGATCGTGGCAATCTCCACTTCATCGTCAACCACCAGAAATACACGCGGAGCCAACGTAACACCGGTTGTTGTCTGCTGAGGAGGCGGAGAAGAGAGCGGGCTGAAGGCGGGTAACGTTATCGTGACCCTCGTTCGATGGCCTGGCTGGCTGTGAATCTCAATATCACCGCCGTGTTCACGGACAATCCCGTACGAAATGGAGAGCCCAAGGCCCGTTCCTTTACCCAGTGGCTTCGTCGTAAAAAAGGGATCAAACACTTTCTTCAGATCCTGCTTGGCTATGCCTGAG
>DASXLG010000295.1 GCA_036496425.1 Terriglobia bacterium
CCTTTCTGCCTGCCGTGGCCGCGGACTTCCCGGACCGTCATGCCCAGTACCTTGAGTTTGATCAGGGCTTCCTGGATCTCCTCCAGCTTTTCATGCCGGACGATTGCGGTGATCAGTTTCATCGGCTCAGCATAAACCACATCGCAGAAACATCATAGCGGTGAGGTATTCTAAGCCCGATGTCCCGAAGGATTTCATTCAAGATCAGCCTGCCGGCCGCTCTGGGGGCGGTTTTCCTGATCACGCTGGTCTTCAGACAGATCGTGGCCGTCAACGCGACGACCGTGGGCTTTGTCTATCTGATTTCGATTCTTCTGATCGCGGCCTGGTGCGGAATCGTCGAGTCGGTTGTGGCGTCGCTTGCCGCGACGGTTTGTTTCAACTATTTCTTTCTGCCTCCGGTAGGCGCCTGGACCATTTCCGATCCGGAGAATTGGGCCGCGTTATTTGCGTTTCTGTTCAGCGGCCTCATCGCGAGCGAACTGTCCCGGAGGGGGCGGCGGCGTGGAATGGAGATGGAGCGGCTTTATTCGCTGAGCCGGACCATCATGATGATGGATGAAACGCAGCCGATCGGTGAGCAGCTCGCGCGCGAGCTCGCCCGAATTTGCGAGATTCCTGCGGTGGCGATCTATGACTGCCGCACGGATGCCGTGTTTATCGGCGGCGCCGACAGTATTTTCAATGTTGAATCCCGCTTGAAAGGCGCCTCCATCGATGGAAGGCAATCCAGAGATGAGAACATCGATACGCTGTTTGCCCCGATCAGCCGCGGGGGACAAAAGACGGGCAGTATTGCCATTCAGGGAGGCGTACTGGCCGGCACGGCCCTGCAGGCAGTGCTGAACCTCGTCGGTATCGCCCTTGAAAATGCCGGCAGCCGTGATATTGCCACCCGTTCACAGGCCGCCCGGCAAAGCCAGGAATTCAAATCCACCCTGCTGGATGGCCTTGCTCATGAATTCAAAACCCCTCTGACGTCGATCCGCGCCGCGACGACGGCGATGCTGGCATCGAATATATCGAGTCCCGCGCGCCGCGAGCTGACGTTGATCGTGGACCAGGAAGTCGACCGGTTGGGCCGTCTGGTAACGGAAGCGACACGCATTGCCCGTATCGAAGCCGGACATATTCAGATCAACCGGCAGTGGATTTCGATCGGAAGCGTCATCGAGCACCTTGTCAGCGAGACGGAGGTGCAGCGTGACGGCCGTTGCCTGGATGTGCTCGGAGTTACGGATCTCCCGCCCGTCTTTATCGACGGCGAGTTGATTCAGCTGGCTCTCCGGCAGCTCGTCGACAATGCGCTGAAGTATTCCTTGCGCGGATCGGCCATCGGGATTTCCTCACGATTGAGCGCTGGGAATCTTCTGATTTCGGTGCACAATCAGGGTGAGCCCCTGTCCGATCTGGAGCGCTCGCGCATTTTCGACAAGTTTTACCGCGGTCAGAATGTCCGGCACCTGGTTGCAGGAACAGGAATGGGGCTGCCGGTGGCGCGGGAGATTCTGATGGCTCACGGCGGTGACATTGCTCTCGCCGGCAGCGATCGAAACGGCACGGAATTCGTGATGACGATTCCGGCCGGCTGAGCGTAAATATGGCCGTTGCGACAATTCTGGTCGTCGATGATGACCCTCAGATCCGGCGCGTGCTTCACACGGCATTGACTGAACACGGATATGGGGCGGCGGACGCGCGCAACGGCGAAGAAGCGCTCGAGAAAATGCGCGATGAAAAGCCCGCGCTGATCGTTCTCGATGTGAATATGCCCGGCATGAACGGTCTCGAGACGTGCCGGAGAATCCGTGCGACATCCAATGTTCCGATCATCATGCTGACCGTCCGCGACGCGGAAACCGATAAAATCGCAGCTCTCGACGCAGGCGCCGACGACTACGTTACCAAGCCGTTCAGCTCTCCGGAGCTGCTCGCGCGAATTCGCGCCGCACTCCGGCGAGCGACGAACTTCTCGAAGGAAATGCAGGTCATTCAATTCGATAACGTCGAAATCAATTTCAACCTGCGCCGGGTCTATGTGGGAAGCCGGGAGGCGAGATTAACCCCCAAGGAATTCGATCTTCTTCAATATATGGTGGCTCATGCGAACGTGCCGATTCCGCATACGGAGTTGCTGCAGTCGGTGTGGGGTGAAGAACACGCCGATGAGGTCGAGCATCTGCGTGTGTTCATCAACCAGCTTCGCAAGAAGATCGAGAGGAATCCTTCAAATCCGAAATACCTCATCACCGAGCCGTGGATCGGTTACCGCCTCCGCCTGCCGCAATGAATGACCTAATGATGGTGTCCCTGCCGGCTCAGAAGAAACCATAAGAGAAAAAACATCACGATCGGAATCAGTCCAATGATCACGTACATCCGGATCTGGCGAATTCTTCTTTTCCACGGTTTCGAGCGCCGCAGCCGTTGATGGCGGTGGGTGATGTGAACAGATTCCGGCGCGTCGAGTTCGGCCTTCATTGCGGACGCCGAATGATAGCGCTTGAACGGATCCCGCTCCATGGCGTGCAGCACGATTTCCTCGACTTGCGGCGGAATCTCCGAGTTGATGCCGCGCGGCGCCGGCGGATCGCCCTCCAGCCGTGAGTTCATCACGGCATACACGTTCGGACCTTGAAACGGAACCTGCCCCGTGAGCATCTCATACAGGATCGCGCCGAGGCTGTAGATGTCTGTGCGCTGGTCGCCGCGCTTTCCCTTGATCTGTTCCGGCGCCATGTAGTCCGGTGTTCCCATCGTCGGGGAGAAGCCGCCGAAGGTGATCCTCCGCATCGCTTCGGTCTTGGCGATGCCGAAGTCCATGATGCGAAGCGATCCATCGTCGCACAGCATGACGTTGGACGGCTTCATATCCCGGTGGATCACACCATGATGGTGCATGTAATCCAACGCACCGCAGAGACGGCTGGCGATTTTCAACGTGTCGGCGATCGGCAGGATTCCGACCGTCTGCATGAGGCGTTCGAGAGTCTGCCCTTTGACGAATTCCATGACTATATAAGGGCGGCTCTTCTGCTCGACAGGGATGATCTTGAGAATTCCCGGGTGATCGAGAGCCTTACCGATCTCCTCTTCCCGCTCGAATCTCGAATAGAACGCAGGATCGGCTTCCAGATTCATCAACGGCACTTTCACTGCGACAGGCTCTGCGGTCTTTCTGTCGAGCGCTTTGAAGACCGTGCTCATCGCGCTGCGGTGAATCGGTTCCACGATTTCGAACCGGTCATCCAGGACCTGGCCGACTTCGACTTCGGACGTCACATGGGTGGAGCTTTCGGTTTTGGTATCCGGATACAGGGCTGAGAGTCCCCGATAGAAGGCAGTCTGCTTCACCTCCTCGACACGGATCACCTGAACGGAGATGTTGTCTTCCGCGCCGCGGCTTTCCGCCGTCGAGATCAGATATTCGCAGGCAGCCGCGGGCTCCATGCGGCGCATCACGTCGGCGATCTCATGCTCCATGAAGAGCGTGTGAAGACCGTCGGAACACAGAATAATGCAGTCCCTGTTCATGAGACTCGACTTTGAGAAATCCATCTGGACGATGGGATTCTGGCCGAGAGAACGCGTCAGAACGGAACGCAGCTCGCTGGACATCGCCTCTTCCTGGGAAATCAGGCCGAGCTTGCGCTGCATTTCGACGTAGGTGTGATCCGAGGTCAGCTTCTTTACCGTGCCGCTGCGCACCAGGTAGACGCGGCAATCCCCGACGTGGCCGATGTTCACTTCCTTATTCCGGAAGATGCAGGCGCTTAGTGTGGTTCCCATGCGCCGCTGCTCGGACTCGACGCCGAAGTTGTAGATGTCGAGATTCGCTTCTTTGAAGATCTGCTCGAGAATCTGGTTGGGTTTGCTGCCTCGTGAAGCCGTCTTGAAAGTGTTGAGAGCGATGTCGATCGCCATCCGGCTGGCGATTTCACCGGAGCTCAGGCCTCCGACGCCATCCGCTACCGCGGCAAGCGAGCCATGGACGAGCCTTTCGTCTTCATTTTCGGGTTGCCAGAATCCGATGGAGTCTTCGTTGTGATGACGAACCGGGCCCGTCGAGGAGAGTTCTGCAAATATCAGCTTCAAGTGGCTATTGTAACTGAGGGGGGTCGCACCCCGGAATTCCTGAACTGCGGAATTCCGGCGTGCGACCCCCCTCCCGTCTGGTTACACTTTCACTTTTTGAGGCGCCGAGACGTAGAGCTCTTTGCCTTTCCTCGAACTCGCGCTCTTGAAGTAAATCAAGCCGTAGATACCCCATAGCGCGCATATGCCCAGCGCAACATACGGTTCATGCCAGCTCATGCCGCTGACCATGAACGGACCGATCAGGTAGAACAACATACACATCAGGTTCGCGGCAACACCGAAGATCGGTATGAACATGTGCTTGAACCCGTTGAAGGTGTGATGCTCTCTGAAAGCGACGATGGCGACTACGCACGTCATCATGTAAAGCAGGAACGTTCCGAAGTTGCTGACCAGCGTGATAACGACCGAGCTTTGCGGCAGTTTGGCGGCAAAGTCATGGCTGAAGAGTCCGAAGCTGTACCAGATGTTGTGCGGAAGAGCCCTGATCGTATCGTCGGTCTGCGCTCCCGGACCCGCAAAGTTGAACAGGATTGTCAGGATGCCGATGATCGCCGAAAGCGTAACCAGCGTCCAGATTGCCCGGTGAGGCGTCAGTTTCTCCCCGTGCAGCATGCCGAAATGCTCGGGCACTTCTTCGTCGCGGCCCATGGCGTAGGTGACGCGGGCGCCCGTGCTCATGCACGACAGCGTGGTGCCGACGAGAGCAAGAAACACCGTGAACGCCTGGACCAGCATGAACGCCTTGCCGGCCGCTGCGCTGCCGAACATCCATGTGCCCACAATGATCATCATGTCACCGATCGGCGCAGCCGAGCCCAGTGCATTCGAAAGCTGGTATCCGTTATGGAGGAAATAATTCGCTGCGAAATATTCGATTGCATAGCAGATGAGTCCCTGAACCAGCAGCGAGAGAACCACCGCTTTCGGGATATGGTTTTTCGGGTCCTTCGCCTCCTCGCCCATCGAGGTGACCGACTCGAAGCCGACCAGAATCAGAATCGCGATACAAGCCTGAATGAACACGTAATTGAAATTATGCGGCGCGACCACTGACCCTGGGGAACTGTGATACTGGAACTGGTCCACCATCACTTTAGGATTATCCGCCGAAGGTCCCTTTTGAATCGGCATGGAATAATCGACCGTGAAATCCTGCTCTTTTCCGTCCGGCCCTTTGGCGATCACAAAGTTGCCCTGCGCATCTTTGACGGGCTTCCCATCTTTATCCATGGCGATGACTTTGCTGATCGGCGCGCCGTTCGGATCGAGAGTGATGCCGACCGATCCCTGCGGATGGTTCATGCGATAACCGATGGCCATGAAGGAGAAGACGACCAGCGCAGTGATCTGGATCACGTTGATCGCTGTATTGACGGCCGTCGTGCCCGTCACGCCGCGGAAACAGATGTAGCCCACGGCGATGGCAAACAGCGGACAGAAGATGATCATGAACAGAGGGCTTGGGATGGATGCGCTGAAGGTGTCCGGCCAGATCTGTCCGAACATGTAGCCGACAACCAGAGCCGTCACGCCGACCATCAGGCCCGGATATACCCAGTAGTAAAGGTGGCTCGCCCAGCCGACCATGAACTTTGCGATTCGAGCGAACCGGTATGCTTTCGTCTTGCTCAGGAATGCCTGTTCGGCGAAGAAATAGGATGAACCCGCTCCGGGATACAGTTTCGACAGTTCTGCGTATGCGATCGCAGTCGCCAGGCAGAGCATCAGCGCTGCGAAAATGCCGAACCACATGCCCTGCGCTGCCATCGGCGCGCCGTACGAGGACTGAATGAAGAAGGTGAGCCACAGGAATGCGCCCGGCGCAATCAGCGCCATGGCGTTCATCGTCAGACCACCCAGGCCCAGTGTCGCCCTCGTGGTCGGCTTTTCGTTAGATGACATGTCGTACTCCTTTTGATTTTCGTTTGTTCTGAAATCCAAAAGGACGGCGTTGTCCAGGAAAGACCTGAGTTTTTCACCCAAAAACAAAAAAAGCCCTCAACCCGGATCCAACCGGATTGAAGACTTCGTAGTCTTTCCGCCATCGGCACTTCGTTGTGTCGAACTGCGGAATTTATAGACGAAGACGGGCGGTCCTGTCCATACATTTTTGTAGGTTAGTGTGAAGAATTTGCTAACGTCCCCCGCCGGCTAATCCACCCCGCTTACATCTCGTTGATATGAAACGCAATTAAGTTTGCTGTCCTCGCGGATGCAGCACGATTCCTTGAGCATCTTCGGCTACATGACGTCCCGTTCGCCGGTGCGGACGTTGTAGCCGTCTTCCACGTTCAACACAAACACACGCCCGTCGCCGATCTCGCCGGTGCGCGCCGTCGCGATGATGGTCTTGAGGATTTCGTTTGCGCGTTCGTCGGGAATGACAACTTCGATCTTGACCTTGGGAAGCAGGGTTACGCTGTACTCC
>DASXLG010000296.1 GCA_036496425.1 Terriglobia bacterium
CACCGGCCGGCTGATGCCGGGACGGCGATGGAGCGACGGCCTGCACCAGGCCGTCGAAGCCAAGGAAGGACTTCGCATCCAGCAGGAAAATCAGACTCTCGCCACGATAACTTTCCAGAATTACTTCCGCATGTACAAAAAGCTCTCCGGCATGACCGGAACAGCCGAGACCGAAGCGGAAGAATTCGACAAGATCTACAAGCTCGATGTGGTCGGGATTCCGACCAATCGCTCGCTGCGCCGCATTGAAAATCCGGATGTTATCTACCGCACCGAACGCGAGAAGTTCGAGGCGGTTGTCAAAGAGATCCAGCACTGCCATGAGAAGGGCCAACCCACTCTCGTCGGTACGATCTCGATCGACCGCTCTGAAAAGTTGAGTTCGATGCTGAAGCGCTACGGCATCAAGCACATCGTCTTGAACGCGAAATACCACGAAAAAGAAGCGGAAATCGTCGCCCAGGCGGGCCGCAAAGGCGCCGTCACGATCGCGACGAATATGGCCGGCCGCGGCACCGACATTCTGCTCGGCGGAAACGCGGAATTCATGGCCCGCGACCTCATGCGGAAACGGGAGATCGACCCGGCGGCCGCTACGCCCGAACAGTGGAATGAAGCCCTGGATCACGTGAAGCCGCAGATCGAGAAAGAACACGATGAAGTCATCCAGGCCGGCGGCCTTCACATTATCGGCACCGAACGGCACGAAGCGCGGCGCATCGATAACCAGTTGCGCGGACGTTCAGGACGCCAGGGAGATCCCGGGTCCTCGCGTTTCTATGTCTCGCTTGAAGACGAACTGATGCGGATTTTCGCGGCGGACCGGATTTCCAATATCATGCAGCGGCTCGGCATGGAGGAAGGCGTTCCGATCGAGTCGCGGTTCGTCTCGAAGCAGATCGAAAACGCGCAGGAACGCGTGGAAGGCCAGAACTTCGGCTACCGCAAACACGTCCTCGAATACGACGACGTTATGAACAAGCAGCGCGAGGCCATATACGGCCTGCGCCGCCAGCTTCTCGAAGCCCAGGACCAGAAGGAATATCTGATGGGCATCGCCGACGACATCATGATCGACCTGGTCGCGCAACATGCCAGCGAAAAAAACCACGCCCAGGAATGGGACCTCCCGGGCCTGCAGACCGCCGTCATTCACCAGTTCGGTTTCGATTTCCGCGCCGAAGGCATCGACCCGGACCAGATGGGCTCGAAAGAGATCGAGGAAGTCCTCCTCGCCAAAGCTCACGAGAAATACGATCAGAAGGAAGCGCTGATCGGCTCGGCTCCCATGCGGTATCACGAACGCATGCTCATGCTGCAGATCGTGGACACGCATTGGAAGGATCACCTCCTTGCGATGGACCACCTCAAGGAAGGCATCGGGCTGCGCGGCTACGGCCAGCGGGATCCACTGGTCGAATATAAGAAAGAATCCTACGAGATGTTCGAAGACCTGATGAACCGCATTGAAGGGGACACGCTTCGCTTCCTCTTTCTGCTTCAACCCGTAGAGGAAAAAAAACAGGCCGAACAGATTGAAAGACGGCGCAAGCATGCCGAGTTCGTCATGTCCCAGCAGAGCAGCAACGGCGGCGATGGAGCGCCGCGCCAGGCCAAGCGCGATACCTCGAAAGTCGGACGCAATGATCCCTGCCCATGCGGCAGCGGAAAGAAATTCAAAAAGTGTCATGGGGTGACTGTTTGATCGAAAAGAAAATTTCAGGCGACGCCTACACTTTCGACGACGTCCTGATCGTTCCGCTCAAATCGGACGTCCTGCCCACCGAAGTTCGCACCAATACCCGGCTGACCAATCGTCTCGAATTGAACGTTCCGATCGTGAGCGCGGCCATGGACACCGTGACCGAGTCGCCGCTCGCAATCGCGCTTGCCCAGCAGGGCGGCATCGGCATCATCCATAAGAACATGTCGATCGAAAAGCAGGCTGCGGAAGTCGACAAAGTCAAACGCTCGGAAAGCGGTATGATTGTCGATCCCATCACGATGTCCCCGGACGAGAAGATCGAAGACGCGGTCAAGCTGATGGCGCACTACAAAATCTCGGGTGTGCCGATCACTGAAAACGGCCGCCTCGTCGGAATCCTGACCAATCGCGACCTGCGGTTTGAGACGCGTTTCCATCTGCCGATCCGTGAAGTGATGACGAAGGACGACCTGGTCACGGTTCCTGTCGGAACGACGCTGGAAGAAGCGCAGCGGATTTTACACAAGCATCGCATCGAAAAGCTGCTCGTCGTCGATAAGAACCAGAATCTCAAAGGTCTGATCACGGTCAAGGACATCACCAAAAAGATCAAGTATCCGCTCGCGGCCAAGGACAATCATGGCCGGTTGCGCGTCGGCGCAGCGGTCGGAGCCACCGGCGACTATCTGGAACGCATGGCCGAACTCATTCGCGCAAAAGTGGATGTCGTCATCATCGATACGGCCCACGGGCACTCCACCCGCGTTTTTGAAGCCGTGAAGGAAGCCAAGCGCCGCTTCTCCGATATGGATCTGGTTGCGGGGAATATCGCCACCGAAGAAGCCGCACGCGACCTCATCAAAGCGGGCGTTGACGCGGTGAAAGTCGGCATGGGTCCCGGATCGATATGCACCACGCGCGTCGTCAGCGGCGCCGGCATGCCTCAGATCACAGCGATCCTGGCCTGCGCTCGCGCCACCCATGAAGCAAAAATCCCATTGATTGCCGACGGCGGCATCAAATTTTCAGGCGATATCACGAAGGCTCTGGCGGCGGGCGCGGACACCGTGATGATCGGTTCACTCTTTGCCGGCACCGATGAAAGCCCGGGCGAAACGATTCTCTATCAGGGCCGCACCTTCAAGTCCTACCGCGGGATGGGATCGCTCGGCGCGATGCAGGCCGGCAGCCGGGATCGCTACGGCCAGGATCAGGAAGCGCCCGGGAAACTGGTTCCCGAAGGCATCGAGGGCCGCGTCGCGTACAAGGGCTCGCTTTCCTCCATGGTCACGCAACTGGTCGGCGGCTTGCGCGCCGGCATGGGTTACTGCGGCGTGAATTCAATCGAGGAACTCCAGACCAGAACACACTTCATGAAGATCACCGAAGCCTCCTTGCGCGAGAGCCACGTTCATGACGTGTTTATTACAAAAGAATCGCCGAACTACCAGTTAGACGAGTAAACGTTTATACTACGTCGCTTGGAGGTCCAAACATGAGACGTATCATACCGGTTGTTCTGTGCATCCTGGCATTTTCGGCCATCGCGCTCGCGCAGGCCAGCAGCCCCGACATCGACAAGGCATTGATGCCGCTTCCCGCCAGACTGAAAGCCGCCGCAACGGTCATTAAATGGAAGTCGGACTTCACGTACGACACATTGCGAAAAGGCACGAACCCACTGGTCTGTTACGACCGCTCCGGCCAGCCCGGCCAAAAGGCGTTCGCTGTGGAGTGCACGAGCCTGACGAACCTGAATCGCGTGGCGCAGAGCCTCAAGATCGAAGCCACCGCGGGAGACGCAAAGGCCGTGCGGGCGGCATTCGAGGATCTGGAAAAAGCCGGTAAGTGGACAAAACCGGAATTCGGATCGATCTGGTATCACATGTCCGGAGCGGACGCGGGCCAGGCGAACACGCACCTTACAGTCGCAGTGCCCGGCGCAACCAACAAAACGCTCGGGCTTCCCGAAGACGGCAAACAGGGCGGCACCTGGATCATGAACGCAGGCACATCCGCTGCCCATCTGATGATCAACGGCGAATAAGCCTATCGAATTCAGGCGGCGATGATGAAGTCTCTCATCCTTGGTCTGCTTCTCATCGCCGCGTTTCCCGCCGCGCAAAGCCAGCAGAAGTTCACCGGCACCATCACGGACGACATGTGCCCCGCCGGCGACCATTCCCGCATGCGAATGGGATCGAACGACGCCGAATGCACCATCGCGTGCGTCGATGCCCACGGTGCTCAATACGTTCTCTATGACGGAAAAAACACCTACATCCTGAGCGATCAGAAGTTGCCTGAGAAATTCGCCGGCCAGAAGGTTACGGTCACCGGCACCCTCGACGCAAAAACCCGGACGATCCGGGTCGCCTCCATTATCCCGGCTCGTTAGAGATCCAACTTGCAGCTCCAGGTGCCGGCAAGGTGAATCGCGCCGCTCTTCTTTTGCGTCGACGACAGGTCGGCTTCAACGGTGCCGGAAACCGCTTGGCCACTTGCGCTGCTGATGACGACCGACCCGGATGTGGTGAGCCATTTCTCTTGAATGCCGGGTATGCCTTCGGTGTGAAGCGTGACCTCGACCGGCGTGTCTCCGGCCACTTTGACGGCCGCATCGTATTTCCCGGAGCCGTTGTACGGCACGATCTCGAAGACCACGCTCAGGAATTTCGAGCCCAACCCCGTCGCCTTCCCCGACTGCAAATGAGCGCCGTAATGAAACAGCGTCCCGCCGGATCTCGTGAGATGGCAGTTTACTGAAGCCGTTTTCGGATCCATCTGCGCAGCCATGCTGCCGGTCACGGCAAGATCTGCAGGAGCACCATTGAGGATCGCCGACATCGAGGCCGCGGCGACAATGAGAGCGACGGATTTCGTGAGATACATTGGGCCTCCCCTTTGAAAACTTAAAGACCTGGGACAGACACCGAATCGGAAAAAGCGTGAATTCGGTGTCTGTCCCAAGATCTCCATACGTTCGCTATTTCTTGCCGCGGAACGAACGCTCCGCCGTGTCTTTTGGATCCAGCGAAACAGGTTGATCCCGCCACAGCCAGCGCATCATCTCCGGAAGCATGGCGCCGCCCATATTGTGGCTGTGTACGCCCATGCCCCACGAATAGTTGACGTCGTAGCCTTTTTTGCTCAGCGCTTCCATCAGCCGGACATTCTGCAGAAACCAATCGCGCTGCGGATCGTACTCAATGCTTTGCGCCGTCGTTCCCCGATTGTCGTTACGACCGTCGATCATGAAAATGCGAATCGGCTTCTTCACGCGGCGATCATCACCGGGATATCGGCGCGATAGATAAGGTTGTCGAGCACGTTTTGCGCGCGGTAGTTGCCGTCGGCCTTCAGATACGTCGCGCCGTCATGGAACACCATCAAGGGCACTTCGCGCGACGCATCATAGGCAGCCGGAACATAAATCCAGTAGCTGTGTTCGACACCGGGATACGCTTTGCTCGGCAGCTTGAACGGCCCGCGCACTTCGCCCTTGGGAACGCCTTCACGCGGAAGCGAGTCCGGACCAAGCGTGTAGAACGCATCGAATGGCGACGCGGCCGGCGGTCCGCCCGGAGCGCGCTGCGCTGAAAGCAGTTCAGCGTGCACGATCGTGAGAGCGCACGTCATTCCGATGAGAACCACAACCCGTCGCAATTGCTTTTTCATAGTTCCGCCGTTTTACCATAAAGTAACGCCGATGCCGCAACTGCTTCCACAACTCAATAAGGACGAACAAGCCCGGCTCTTCGAGGAATTGAACTACATGAACATGGAAGAGATCCGCGGCTTCTGTTCTGCGCGCGGCATCCCTTACAAGATTCTTGCGGAGTATCCGGGCGGAAAAGTGAAGGTCACGAAGGACACGGATCGAAAACCGATCATCCTGGCTCGCGTCCGTCACTACTTGAAGACCGGCAATGCCGGCTCGCCGACGCTCATCGCCGCGAAGATTGTGCGTGACGACAATCCACCCGCGAGGCCCGAACATCGTGCGCGGCTGTACTATCGCTGGTATGCGAAGGAGCACACCGGAATTATCCGGAAACTTCAGGAACTCACGGATGGGCAATTCCGCGACGGCGCCGTCGCGAGAGTGATCGTCATGGAGTTCTGGACTCGTGGAGAAGCGCCGACGCTCGAAGAGTTCGCGCGCGCGTGGACAAAGGCGAACGCGGACCGAGACTGGTTGCTCACGGCCGAGTACGCTTACCTTACCGATCTCCAACGCGACCAGGCGGGAAGCGATTGGAAGAGCGTGCGCAAAGCCAAAGCGGCATCGGCTCTACGGACGCTGGCAAGAATTGCCGATTAGTTCCTGCGCAGGAAACATCGACCCGGCTGTACGCGTTCGTGCTTCCATCCGGCCGAGAGACTCCTGTGGAATTTCAGGGACGCACCCCGGCTTTAATTCGGTAATTGTTTGTCTTAGCGAGCGGTTATCAGATCGGCGAGTCTCAGCTTGATGAATGCCTGGCGACTGACTCCAATGCGTCTCGCTTCACGATCGATCGCATCGAGTAGATCTACCGGAAAATCGGCATTTACCCTCTGGAAGACGCGCCCTGGCCGAGTCGACTTTGCAAGGTCGAGGTGAGGCGTGAGATCTTTTCCCACATCGTGCATTTTGTCCAAACGGGCTGCGCTCAGCGCCTTATCTTGCGAGGTAACGCGCTTCTTCCTCGGCGCGCGCGCGCCGGACCGAGATGATGCGTGTTTTTTCATTGCGGTATAAAAATTATACCTTAGCGCGCCTGCGTGGAAACGGCAGGAATCCGTCTGCACGTCGATTTGGGTGGGGCGCACACCTGAATTCCGTAATTAAATTACCTGCTCGAGATGCCTCTCTGGAATCCGGGCACAAAAAGTCAGGCATTCGTTGCAAGGACCGGCGATAAAATGTTCGCCCATGCAGACTCGACTCCTATTCCTCGCTTCGATTGTGGCCCGGCCTGTACGCTCTGTCTTGCTCCGGCAGCCGCCGCCCAGAGTCCGCCGATACACGTCATGGTGTCGAACGGCCTGAAGGCATCCATGGGGGATTTGCGCACGACCTGCGAGGCGAACGTGACATCCTCTGGTTATTCGCTACAACTCCACGGCGGTCATTTCGATCTCAGCGGAGCGGCATTCGGATCGGCGGCCTTTGCAACTACATGGAACATCTCTGAATCGCATCCTAGAAGACAGGTTATCAGCCGCAGATGGCGCGGATGACGCAGATGGTCGCACACCCATCTGCGTTATCCGCGTCATCTGCGGCCAATACCAATCCGCATAATAGGCACCGCAACGGACAACCCGTTCCGGCGGGGACCATCTGAAGGCTTTCGCGAGGATTCCCGCGCCAGAAGCCGCGCCGGCGGCGGCCCCCGCAATCCCTGAAAAGGGCGGAAAAGAAAAATAGAAGGGTCAGACACCGCAGCCGGATGCGCCGGACGATTGCGTAAGCCCGGCGCTCAATATGTTTGACACGGTGATTCCGCTGTTGTATTCATTCACCACGTTTGGGGTAATAGAAGGTTTTAGTTGGAAACGCTTTGGGGGAACTCGGGTCATGAGAAAAGTCGTACGGTGTCTCATCGTGGTAGTGTGCGTTGGTTTGTCAGTTGGTCTGTCGACGGCTGCATTTGCTCAAACAATTAATGCCAGCCTGAGTGGAACCGTGCAGGACAGCACACAGGCATTGATTCCGGGTGTAACGATCACCGCGACGAACACCGAAACAGGAGTCACGGCAACGACGGTAACCAATGAAACCGGCGTCTACAACTTTTCCAGTCTTCAGCCCGGGAGATCCTATTCGGTAAGCGCGGAACTACCCGGTTTTCGGACCAAGCTCGTCAAGGACGTGGCACTGGGGAGTGCGCTGCAGGTACGGCAGAACTTCGTCCTGGAAGTGGGTGAAACAGCCTCCACTACCGTTGATGTGAGCGCCGCAATCGATTCGACGCTGGCCACGACGACTGTATCGGTCGGCAACGATCTTTCGGGAGACAAAGTGCGGAACCTTCCGCTGGTCGGCAACAATGTGCTCGATATGATTAACATCATGCCGGGGTACACTCCACCGCCGACACTCAACAATTCGACGGTCGCGGCCCAGGCCACTCTCTATGGCCTGTCGGTCATGTCGGTCAATACGACAATGGACGGCATCAGCGTCCAGGACAGCCGGTACGATCTGGGCATCAATTCCGCAACGCACATCAATCCGGATCTGGTTGACGAGATCCGTCTGATCGTGTCGCCTGCGGATGCGGAGACCGGCCGCGGTTCAGGACAAGTGCAGATTCTGACAAAGTCGGGAACGAACAAATTCTCCGGCCACGCGTTCTGGAACGTGCAGAATCCAGCGCTCAACGCCAATACCTGGAGCAACAACCGGACCGGTGTCAAACCGGACTGGTTCAACCAGCAACAGTACTCCGTGAGCTTCGGCGGGCCGATCGTCAAGAACAAGACATTTTTCTTCGCCCTGTATGAAGGCCAGAAGATGAACTCCCGCTCCCTGGCTACGGCAACGGTGATGACGGCGGAGGCGCGGAAGGGCAATTTCAGGTTCTTTCCCGGAATCGCCAACGGCAACACCGACTCCGCGACTACCTGCACGGGCGCCACGCCGACAGCGCCGGTCGTCGATCTGCTGGGCAATCCGGTTGCGCTCAGCAGGCTTCAAGCGGCCTGCCCGGGTATCACTGCGTTGGGCCCCATGCAAACCGTCAGCGTTTATGGCCGCGACCCCAACCGGCTGGCGCTCGACTCGACCGGGTACGTTCAGCGCGTGATTAACAGTATGCCGATGCCGAACTACTTTGGCGGCAGCGGCGATGGCCTGAACCAGGCGCAATTCCGCTGGATCCAGCATGGAGACAGTCTGATCGGAGGCCAGCAGGGACTGGAACCGGACGTCAACCGAAACCAGGTCAACGTCAAAATCGACCACAACTTTAATGCCCGAAACAAACTGACGTTCAGTATCAGCGATGAGCGCCGTCATTCCACGACGGCTCGAGCGGTATATCCGACCGCGGAGCAATGGGCAGGCCACACCGAACGTCTGCCCCGCGTGATCACATCGCAGCTTACGTCGACGCTGTCTCCAAGGATCGTCAATGAGTTCCGTTTCGGGTTCCAGCGGACGAAAGGCGGCACAACGTACCCCTATGACGACCCTGCAACCAAAGACGCGATATTCAAGTACCTGCCGGTCATCAATGGAGTCCCGCTCATCGGCCTGCCCCTGACCTACAGCTCCAATGCGCTCAATCCCGGCTTGAACACCAACATCAGCACGAACCACCTGACTTCGTTCGCCGACACGCTGAGCTTCCTTAAAGGAAAGCACGCATACAAAGGCGGCGTTGAAATCCGGGCGCTTTCCGCGGCAGGCTATAACTCCGCGAACGGCATACCGCACGCCATCGGCGGCGCCGGAACCATCGCGGTGCAAGGGTTTACGCCGGCACTCATCCCCGGCCTCATCGGCAGCACGACGACCGGCACTATTGCCGGAGCGCAAAACCTGCTGCTCGCCCTGAACGGTTCCATCAGCAGCGTCAGCCAGGCGTACATCCTCACCAGTGCGAAGCAGACAAATAACTATGTGGGATACGCCCCCAACGATTCGACGAACGAATTCAAATATCGGGAATACGACCACAATGAAGTCAGCCTCTTTTTCAAAGACGACTGGAAACTGCGGCCATCGTTGACGATCAATCTCGGCGTGCGCTGGGAGTATTACGGAGTGCCATGGGAAGCCAATGGTCTGCTCGCATCGGTGGTAGGCGGCGGCCTGGCGGGAGGATTTGGCTATACCGGGACCGGCTGGGCGGATTGGGGGAAGTACGGAGCGCAGAACGGTGCTCTGACGACGGTCCAATTTGTCGGCAAAAATTCGACTCATTCCGGACAACAGCTCTACAACACCGATTGGAACAACTTCGGCCCGAATGTAGGTTTCACCTGGTCGCTCCCATGGTTCGGAAAGGATAAAACCGCGCTGCGAGGCGGTTATGGCGTCAGCTACCAAACCGGAGTCACGCCGATCGATCTCGACACGTTTGTGTCGACACTGCCTGGCTTGAGCGATACACCGCCAAGCGCATTTGCCGCAGCGACGAACCTGACGAATGTCAGTTTACCGGTCGCGGAGCCGAACAAACCGCTTCAGCCGCTCCCGCTCAATCAGCGAAACCAGTCGGTCAGTCCTTTCGATCCATCCTATGTGAGCCCGTATGTTCAGAATTTCAATCTGGCCGTGACCCGCACAGTACAGAGAAACCTGACAGTCGACGTTCGATGGGTGGCGACTCGAGGCGTGAAACTGCGCGGGCAGGAAAATCTCAATCAGGTGAACTATCTGAACAATGGATTGCTCGACGCGCTGACGGTGACGCGGGCCGGCGGCGAAGCGCCGCTGCTCGACACCATGTTTGCAGGCGTCAACGTCGGCGGCGCGGGCTTCGGACCTGTCGGAACGACGTTAAACGGCGTGGTGCAAAGAGGATCGGATGAACTGCGTGGAAATACCACCTTCAGAACCAATATCGCGAACGGCAACTTTGCCGCAGTCGCGAGTTCGATCAACACATCCCTGTTGAACGCCAGTGCGGGCGCCGGCGGCCTGCTGGGCCCCGAGCCTGCGAACTTCATCACGAACAACCCGCAGTTCCTCAATGTGAATTTGCAGTCGAATCCGGGCAGCTCCATTTACCACTCGCTGCAAACACAAATGACGCTGCGGCCGGTCCAGGGGATCAGCTACCAGGCAACTTACTCGTTCCAGCGCGGCATCGACAACTTCGGCAGCGGGACCAGCTGGCTGAACGTACTCAACAGGAATCTGGACAGGACGGTCCAGACCACTTCCCATAAGCACGACTTCAGAATCAACGGCACGTTCGAGTTGCCGGTCGGGCCGAACCGGTTGCTGCTCCGCAACAGTTCCGGCGTTCTGGCGCGGATCGTCGAGCAATGGAATGCCAGCGCGATCGTCAACCTGGTTTCCGGAAGCCCCTTGAGCATCACCGGCACGAACACCTACCTTGGAGGAGGCCATCCCGACGTCGTTGGAGCGCTGGATGTCCTTAAACGCGGAAAGGCCGCGATGACCTCGCTCTTCCCGACGTACTGGCCTACGGGTACCTTCACCGTCATCAGCGACCCGCAGTGTGCCGCAGTCACGGCCCTGCAGAGCACTCAGGCATCGTGCACCAACAATGCACTGGCGGATGCGTCAGGCCACCCGCTGGTGGTGAATTCTCAACCCGGAAAGCTTGGCAACCTCGGCAACGGCGCTCTCTATGGACCTGGAACGATCCGGTTCGATTTGAGCGCCGCCAAGACGGTGAAAATCGGTGAAACCAAGAGCGCCCAGGTCCGGATCGACGCGACCAACGTGTTAAACCATCCCTTGATGGGCAATCCCAATCTGAGCATCAACTCAAACACCTTCGGCCAGATCACGACGGTGACGGGATCCCGGACGTTCCAGGGAACGTTGCGTTTCAATTTCTAAGAGCGGGGTGTGTTTTTAGCCGCAGATGACGCGGATTACGCAGATGGGGCGCAAAAAGGGACTTATGATGCGCCCCATCTGCGTAATCCGCGTCATCTGCGGCTAAACCACCCTTCGACGCGCAGCCTAAAGAATTGACATAACAGAGTGGCGGTGCTACGTTTCAGGTCGTTGAATACCTATGCATAAAGCCTATCGTTTTCTTCCGTTACTGACCGTGATGCTGGGCTGTCTACCGGCCTTCGCGCAACCTACGCGTCCGTCGACTCCTCCCGACATAACGGGGGAATGGCGGCTGGACAACGACGAGGATGAAGCCCCCGGTATCGGGGGACAGCCTACCCTGGGCGACTATCTCGGGATACCGCTCAATGAAGCCGGCCGAATGCGCGCCGACACTTCCGCGGAGTCGATCTGGGGAACTCCGGAATATGTGTGCCGGCCGCAGACCGCCCCTCACCAGTGGCGGGCGCTCGGAGGAGCACGCATCCTGAAGGAGGAAGACCCTCTTTCCAGGGACATCAAGGCCTATCACATCCAGTTCATGCGGTCTCTCGATTGGCCCATATATATGGACGGGCGGCAGCATCCGCCGGCGTGGGCGCCGCATAGCTGGTCGGGTTTTTCGACGGGTGAGTGGGTCGGAAATACTTTGAAGGTGACGACCACCCACCTGAAGGATGGCTATCTACGTCGCGGTGGTCCACAAACCAGCGACCTGTATCAGATGATTGATTACATCACGCGGCACGGAGACATCCTGTCGATTGTCACCGTCATCGATGACCCGGTCTACGAAGACGAACCCTTTGTGCAGTCCACCACGTATGCGTATGACTTGACGGCGACGACCAACTGGGAAACCTGCAATGGATCCGAATTCGCCGAAAGCGGAGGGACCGATCCGCACTGGGTGCCCCATTTCCTTCCCGGCCAGAACACAGCGCTGACAGAGTGGTTGAAAACCGCGCCCTGGATTCCTGAAGAACCCACAAGGGGCGGCGTGAAAACCCTCTACCCGGAGTATTTGCCGGCGTTGAAAGGTGCGGCCAAACTCAACGACGTGAGGGTTCCGGTGTCCCGCTCCGCCGTTGCGATCGATAAGAGCATCGCGGACGAAAGCCCCAAAGACGGGCAAGTCCATATCCTGCCCGTGCAGGGCAACGTCTACATGCTGATTGCCGATGGCACCAACATCACCGCGTCGGTTGGTTTGGATGGCGTCACGGTGGTGAACACGGGTTCGGCACAGATGTCCGATAAAGTGTTGGCTGCCCTTAAACAACTTTCCACGGCTGTTGTGAATCCTCCCGCCCCGAACAATTGTCTTGGCATCAATTGCCCTGGGACGATGGGATGGGCCAGTGCTTACATGGGCGCCTTCATCAGCTCTACCGCGCCGCCAAAGCCGATTCGCTACGTTATCGACACCAGCGGGGCGCCGGAGCATATCGGCGGTAATCAGAAACTTGCCAGCGCCGGATTTTTTCCTCGCTCAACAGGCGGCTTCGGGTCCGCTGTCGAAAGCGTCGGCCGGGTGGCATCGATCATCTCGCATGAGAACGTGCTGAGTCGAATGAGCGCGCCGGCCGGCAAGACACCGGCGGCGCCATTGGCCGCTCAGCCGACAGACGCATACTTCGGGGAATTCCATAAGCTTCCCGAGTATTTCAATGGAGAGGCAGTAATCCTCTATTATGAGCCGGCCGCAAATACGGATGGCGACAGCATCGTATTTTTCCGTCACTCTGAGGTCATCAGCGCCGGTAATATCTATTCGACCGTCAGTTATCCGGTCATCGAGCTGGACAAGGGCGGCACCATTCAGGGCGTTATCAAGGGCCTGAATCATATTCTCGACCTGGCGGTGGCCGAGTACAGGGGGCAGGGTGGTACCTGGATTATCCCCAGTCACGGCCGGCTGTCGGATACAGCCGACGTGGCGGGCTACAGAAACATGCTGACGATGATTCGAGACCGCGTGCAGGACCTTATTAATAAAGGCATGACTCTCGATCAGGTGAAGGCAGCCAAGCCGACGATGGACTTCGACGGGCGTTACGGATCGAACACTGGTTCCTGGACTACATCCATGTTTGTCGAAGCTGTTTATAAGAGCCTAAAGGAGACAAAATAATGCGGAAACTACTGCTGCTTCCTATAATCGCGGCGACCTTGCTGACAGGAAGCGCCCTCTATGGTCACCATTCCTACGCCGCAACATACGACGTCACCAAGGAAATCAAACTCGAGGGAAAGCTCGTCCAGTTTGTTCTCCGGAATCCGCATACCTACGTGACCATGCAGGCGCCGGACAGCAAGGGAGTGACGCAACGATGGTCCATCGAGTGGGCCGGCAGCGCTCAACTCGGCAGCCAGGGCATCAAGCAGGATACTCTGAAGATTGGCGACGAGATCACCGTCGTCGGACGTCCATCGCGCGTTCCCGGCGAATTCCGGGCGCTTCTGGTAAACCTGAAGCGGCCTTCGGATGGATTCACCTGGGGTTCCCGCACGGGCGAACAGGTTGACTAAGCGGACGCGTTCGGAGTGAAAATGAATTTTGAAATACTACAAAAGCGCGCGGCCGTGTACACCCTGTTCGTTGCTGCATTCCTGCTCCTGAGCCCGGTAACAGGCCGTGCACAACGAGGGGGTGGCGGTGGCCGCGGCGGCGCGGGGGGTCGTGGCGGAGCTGGGGGTCGTGGCGGAGCTGGGGGTCGTGGCGGCGGGGGTGGCGGTCGCGGAGCTGGGGGCAAGCAGAATGCCCCGATCGATCTCACTGGCTACTGGGTGGCCGTCATCAGCGAAGACTGGGAATTGCGGATGATCACTCCGCCGAAAGGCCAGTTCACTTCCCTGCCGTTGAATGCCGAAGGGCGCCGCGTTGGAAATGCATGGGATCCGGCCAAGGATGAGGCGGCAGGCGAACAATGCAAGTATTATGGCGCCGCCAGCATCATGCGAATCCCGGGCCGCCTGCACATCACCTGGGAGAACGATACGACGCTCCGCGTCGACACCGATGCGGGAACCCAAACCCGCCTGTTCCATTTTGGTCCAGCCGCCCCAGGTGCGGCGGGAGAACCATCATGGCAAGGATATTCGTCCGCGCAATGGGAAACCGGTCCTGGTGGAGGCCGCGGGGGAGCCTCGTCAGGCGGCGGACTGAAAGTAGTAACCAACAATCTCCGCCCGGGTTATTTCCGGCGGAACGGTGCACCCTATGGAAAGGATGCCATCGTCACCGAGTACTTTGATCTCAACACGCTGCCCAATGGCGATAAGTGGTTTACCGTAACAACGAAGGTCGAAGATCCTCAATATTTGAGCCGTTATTACCTGACGACCTCGGACTTCAAGAAGGTCCCGGACGCTACTGGTTGGAATCCCACGCCCTGCTCGGCAAAATAATCCTCCCCGCCTGAAATAGAGGCCCGCGCTGTCACGGTCGCGGGTCTACCCCGTTTCGTTTTGCAACATACTATGTTGTCCGTTTCCTTCCCTGGCCCAGCCTTATCACGCCTATTGAACGACTTACAGATCAGGCGGGATGGGCAAAGACGTGCCAATAGAGGCTCGCGCGAGGAGGAACACGTTGGCGAAACGGCGAAATTCACAAAATGGCTTCACGCTCCTGGAAATGGCGTTCGTCATGTTGATTATCGGCGTGATGACCATGATTGCGGTGCCCCAGACGAAAGCAGCGTTAAAGGGCTATCACCTGGGGGCAGCGGTACAGGCTGTGTCCGGCGCCATTCAAGGTGCGCGTTATTCAGCAATTTCGCACGGCGCAACATATAACGTCGCATTCGGCCAGACAACATTCAACTATCAAGTCGGCACCAAGGTCGCTCCAGCAACAACGTTTTCCAATGTCGGCAATCCCATTCCATGGTCCACCAGTAACGACGTTACTCTGAGTCCCTCAACTACTTTGGAGTTTTCTCCCGGTGGAACCGTCAAGGCGACGACGGGCACATTGAATTTGACTCTGACGGATGGGACGAAGGTGGAAACAATTACCGTTTCGGAGGTTGGGAACATCAGTGTCAGTCCCTAACAACCCGGACAATTCCGGATTCACTCTTATCGAGGTCTCCATCGCAAGCCTGATTCTGATATCTGCCTTGCTCGGAGTCGGCCTGCTGATAACGAAGATGACATTGGGCGCTTCGACATCAAAGGACATGAGCTCGGCTGCGGTCCTGCTTTCGGAGAAGATCGAAGACCTCAACCGCTGGGACGTGGATGATCCACATATTTGCGTGCCCGCCGGGCACGCAAATGCGGGCAGCCTGACTGCTGATATTACCCAGACCACGACGTGTTCTCAGGGCGCCTCCGCAAGCATCAGTTACGATGACGACGTTTATCCGAATCTGACAGACGGCAGCAACGTCTGCCCCGATCCGAGCGCGGGTTGTTTTGCAGAAACCGTGTCTTCAATGGTTGGGGGCAATCCCGTCTACACCACAACCGTTCACTCTCCGAATGGGATCCTTCAAACGACGAGCAGCAGCAGCCCCCCGACGGGAGCGACATTCCATCGGCGCTGGATCATCGAGGCAGACTCGCCAATTACCGGCGTCCGGCGGGTCACGGTGACTATTAGCAATCCCACTGCTACGCCTCCGGTTTCCTTTCAGATGACGGCGGTACGGCCATGAGAAAAATATCCGGCGCGGAAGCGGGTTTCACGTTAATCGAACTGGTTGTTGCCATGGGTTGTTTCCTGACGATTACCGGGGCCGCCTTTGACTTGTACATGCATCAGCAAACCGCCTATCTTCGAACAGAAGGCCAGGTCGGAGTGAATATCGCGCTCCGGAATGCAACCGCTCAGTTGCAAATCGATCTATCCAATGCCGGAACGGCCTACTTCCAGGGAGCGAATATTCCTGCCTGGCCCGTAGGCGTTACCATTGTGAACCGGGTTGTGTCAGGCGGGTCCTCCTGCTACGACGCGACCGCGTTTTCTTATACCTCCACCTGTTTTGATTCGCTGAACATCATCGCAGGGGCGCCTCCGGCAACTTACCCGCCGATCAACAGCACAGACAGCACAGGCGGCAACGTCGCGACAAATTGCACGGATACATCTACCGGAGTGGCTTATGGTCAAGCGGCGCCGGGCCTGACGCTGGCACAAACCGCGGCCAACTATAAGGCGGGGGACAATTTGCTCCTGCTGACCGCGAACGCAAAGAAAATGACCACCGTTGTGCTCTCAGAGGCCCCGGTTGTTGCAGGGAGCGCGCTCGAGTTTTTGTTTAATGCCACCAGAGCCGACGGGACCAACAATCTGGCAAACGATCCTCTCGACATTGCGGCGTGCGACGGTCAGACCTGCCCCACTCCGAATAATTTCGGCAATCAGTTCTGTGGCGCCGACTGGATCATCAAACTGGCTCCCATCACGTATCAGGTGGACTCATCCAATCCCTCTGATCCCAAACTTACCAGAACGGTCAATGGAACGGCTTCGGTCGTCATGGATCAGGTGATCGGCTTCAAGTTGGGAGCAACAATCTGGAATAATGCCACCGATACGGTAAGCACCCAATATAACTACGATGCCTCCAGTTACAGCAGCCACACGATTGGCGATCAAGGATGGAACTTTACTCTGGTACGTTCCATCCGGATATCCCTGATCGGCCGGACGGCGCCCAATTTCAGTCCGAATTACAGCTTCCGGAATGTCTTCGATCACGGTCCCTATCAGGTTGAAGGTATTTCTCTGGTCGTAAACCCTCGCAATCTGAGCATGAATGACTAGAAACCAAAGAATGAAATCAGTTTCGATAACCGGAAGATCCAGCTGCCGGGAAAGCGGCATCGCGCTGGTGACGACTTTGATGGTGCTTTCCATCATGATCGGGTTGTCTCTCGTGATGTACCTGTCTGTCAGTTCGGACATGCTCATCAACAATTACTACAGAAACTTTCGAGGCTCGTTCTATGCGGCAGATTCGGGGCTGAACATCGCGCGGGCTATGCTGGTCAATCAGGTTCAGGTTCAGGTCCCTGCCTCCTTTGCTGTACCGCCGCTTGCGAATCCGGCTCTGGTCGGGTCGACGGCAACGACAAACCTGATGAATACTTATGGAAGCACGACATCGTTGGCCGCCGGCAGCGGAACGAATTCGTGGCCTGAAAGCTTTCA
>DASXLG010000297.1 GCA_036496425.1 Terriglobia bacterium
CTGAACGCTGACCGTATCACCGAGCTTCATCGTGGTGCGCGTCCAGCCGCCAGCCTGCAGCATGTGCGGCGGGCCCATTTCCAGGCCCCAGTTCGTGACCTTTCCGGCTTCGTCTTTAACATCGATATAGAACCAAACATGAGGATTGGTCCAGTCGATCTTCGTTACAGTCCCGGTCAACTTCACCTGCTTTGCGGAATCAAATTCGGCGCTGAACGAATGATGCGCCATCAAAGGAACTCCAGCAGCGAGGATGGTTGCCCCGATCATCAAGCCAAGGACAATCTTTTTCATCGTTATTCTCCCGATCTAAAAGTGTAATGTTCGGACAAAATACTGTCTGACTGCGCACTATCATTAAATATGTGCCCCTGCTTCGTCAACGATTTCTTGATATTTCAGAATACGAATTCACAAATTCAGAAAAGCTTGAAAAACCCTCTTGCATTAGCCCCGGAGTTGTCCCTTAATTTTCATTAATCTCCATCGAATCCCAGTTTCTCAGGTATCGTCCGGCGGGGAGTGGATTACGCAGAAATTCCTTTTTGCTTGCGAATTAGATCACAAAAGGCCGCGAATTGGCCCTGTTTCCGCCAATTAATTTTCCCAATCCGCGAACCGGGCGGCTATACTTTTCGCTTTCAGTCACAAGGAGTCATCTATGGGCGAAATTGTTGCAGCATTTGGCGTTTGTCACTCGCCACACCTATTAACCCGGCCGCCGGACGAGGTTCTCGAACAGTCCGAAGCCAGCATCGGCGCAATGCGTGAGATGGGCAAGGTTCTCGATGAAGCGAAGCCGGATGTCGTCGTCTTTCTGGGCAGCGATCATCTTGACACCTTCAGCATGACTTGCGTTCCGACGTTCGCAATCATCTGCGGCGAACGGGTTATCGCGGACCATGTGGGCCATCATTATGACTTGCCGAATAATCGCGATATGGCCGAGGATTTCCTCGAGAAGCTGATTTCCGCCGGTTTCGACATGGCCTATTCCGAGGATGCTGTGCTGGGTCACACCTTTGCCACGCCGTTCGAGTACCTGATCGAAAAGCGCAATATCCCGGTGGTCCCGTTCTTTACCAATGTCTACCTGCCGCCGCTGCCGACCGCCAGACGTTGCGCGGAACTGGGGAAAGCCATGGCAGAAGTCGTTAAAGGACGAAAAGAACGCGTCGCCGTCATTGCCAGCGGGGGAATGTCGCATTATCCCGGGACGAGCAAGTATCCGCATCCCGAGTATGACTTCGACCATTGGATGATTGCGGAGCTTGAACGCGGCAACATCAACGCCGTTCTGGATCTCACTCCGTCGCAGCTGGATGAAGCCGGCAATACCGAGATGCTGAACTGGGCCACGATGTTCGGAATGATCGGCGCACTGCCCGGCGAGTTATTGCAATACACGCCCACCTGGCATCACGGCCACGGCTACATGCGATTCCTGCCGAAGCGCGAACGCCAGAAACCGATCAGTGCGCAGCTCGAGATCTATGGCGGCTTCAAGTTCAAGGACAAGGGATTCGAGTTCTATAAACACCCGCCGGCCGAAGCGACGCGCATCAACAAGCTTCTTTATGATGTCCGTTTAAGCCCGACGCTGGTGCAACGGCTGATGACGAATTTTGACCAGGTCGCCAAAGATTACGCGTTGACGCCGAAAGAGCGCGAAGTGGCGAAATCCCTGGTCGATGTCGGCAGCTATGCCGGCAAAGTCAGCGATTTCGTTCCCAAGTTTGTCGAGATGGGCGCGCATCCTCTGGCAGCCTTGATGGGCATTCACGCGACGTATCCGGCGGCGAAGAAATACGCCCAGGAGAACGTCGGAGTTGGACAGAAGAACTTCCAATAGAAGATTCCTATCATCAATCACTACGTTCGGCAGCAGTTCTTGTGCTATTGTCATCGGCTGGCGTAAACCACTCTAACGCCCATCGTGCGTGGCGTTTACCCAGGACCATAAAAATCCAGGTGAGGTAAGTTACCGGCCATATGAGCAACGAAAATTTAGAAAGCCTGATCCAGCGCTCTGGAAACCCGGTCGATATGCTCCGGAACTCGCAAATCGGAGCTTATGTATATCCCGTGGTTCCCAACGAGTATTCGAATTGGCGCGATGAGCAGCGTGCGTGGCGAGAAAGCGCAGTACTGTTTGACCAGTCGCACCACATGGTCAATGTTTATATCGAGGGACCCGATGCGCTCAAAATGATTTCGCATCTGGCATTCAACCCGTTCGCCAAATTCCCGGTCGACCGTGCGAAGCATTTCGCCCCCTGCAGTTATGACGGGTTCATCATCGGCGACGGCATTCTCTTCCATCTGGCGCCCAACCAACTGGAGTATGTAGGGCGCGCGCCCGCCGCGAACTGGATCGAATTCCATGCCGCCACCGGCGGCTACAACGTCAAGGCCACGCGTGACGAACGGTCGCCGGGTAACCCCGGAGGCAAGCCCGTCATCCGCAGCCAGTACCGGTTCCAGGTTCAGGGGCCAAATGCCGATCAGATCCTGAACAAACTGAACGGCTCGCAGATTCCGGAAATCAAGTTCTTCAACATGGGCTACATCAAGATCAAGGGCCGCGAAGTGCGCGCGCTGCGTCACGGTATGGCGGGCGCTCCCGGTCTGGAACTGTGGGGACCCTACGAAGAGCGCGAGGAAATCCGTGCCGCCATCGTGGAAGCCGGCAAAGACTTCGGCATGCTGCAGGTCGGCAACCGCGCCTACGCGACGAACACTCTGGAATCGGGATGGATTCCGTCTCCGCTTCCGGCCGTTTATACGGGCGCGAAGATGAAAGCCTATCGCGAATGGCTGCCGACGAGCAGCTACGAAGCGACCGGTTCCATCGGCGGCAGCTTCCACTCCAGCAACATTGAAGACTACTACATGACGCCGTACGCGCTCGGCTACGGTTCATTCGTGAAGTTCGATCACGATTACATCGGGAAAGAAGCCATCGAAAAACAGTCGAAGCAGCAGCATCGCAAGAAGGTCACCTTCGCCTGGAACAAAGAGGACGTCGTGAAGGTCATTTCCTCGATGTTCGATGACGGCCCGGTCTACAAGTACATCGACCTTCCGCTCTCGAACTATACGTCGGCTTCCTACGACAAGATCGTGGGCAAGGGCGGCAAGACCGTCGGATTCTCGATGTTTGCCGGCTATAGCTACAACGAACGCTCGATGCTGTCGCTCGGCGTGGTCGATCCGGATATCGAGATCGGCAGCGAAGTCACGCTCTACTGGGGTGAAGAGAACGGCGGTTCGAAGAAAACCACCGTCGAACGCCACCGCCAGGCCGAGATTCGCGCGGTCGTCAGCTCCGTTCCGTATTCGAAAGTCGTCCGCGATACTTACGCGGAGGGCTGGCGTACATCGGGCAAGCTGTAAATCATCAGGAAAAGGCCACCAGGCCGCAAAAGGCGGAAACAGGATTCAATCCTGTTTCCGCCTTTTTTGTGCTTTGGCATCTGATTACGGTGCGCGTTCAGTTCTCAGGTTTCTCAAACCTTATACGGTATAGTGCAACCGAGGAGGGAGCATGAAGACAAGTGACTTAACCTATCGTCGTGGTTTTCTTGGGCGTGCATTGGCGGCGGCGGCCGGTTTCGTGGCAGCGGGTTCAGCGGAGGCCCAGACTGAGAAAAAGGCTTCGGCTGCTCCGGCGGCCCAGGCCAACGGGCCTGATTCGTGGATCCAGGAAGTGAAGGGCACACATCGGTGCCTTTTTGACTTTCCGCAACACAGGAACGGAGTTCCGCTGCTCCATATTCTGAATTACCTGAACACTTACAGAGAGACGTACAAGTCGGCGCCCGGCACGGTCGGCGCGGTCGGGACGTTCTACGCGATCGGCGGCCAGTCCAGCATCCCGCTGGGCTTCAACGATGCGATGTGGGCGAAGTACAGCCTCGGCGACTACACCGGCATGAAGGACGCGTCCGGCAAAGGGTATACACGCAACGTTCTGTACAAGCCGACGAGAGACGATGCTCACCTGCTGATTCAAGCGTTTCAAACGCCAAACATTCCGGAAATGCTCGACGCGGTGCCGGCAATGGGTATCGCCAGCTTGCAACAGATGGGGGCAAAGTTTCTGTTGTGCGCCAATGCACTCGGCGCCTGGTGTCTCGAGCTGCAGGCCAGAGGCAAGGGAAAGGCGGACGCCATTCAGAAAGAGCTGACGGCGAACCTTCTGCCCAACGTCACCGTCGTCCCCGCAATGGTCATCGCGATCGAAAAGTCCCAGGCCGCCGGGATCCGTTATAACCGGCAATAGGGGAATCCAGATGAAGCGATTACTGTTTCTGGTCTGCCTCGCCGCGTTAATTGTGGGCGTCACGGCTGCCTGGATGTTGTCGCAAACTCCCACGCAGCCCAAGCCATATAAAGTCGTGTTCGACCTGACGAGCTCCGATCCGCTCGACCAACGGGCAGTCATGCGCTGGATCAGTGAGATCAACTCGGTCAATCCGAAGACGGAAATGGAAGTCGTCATGTACGGGCGCGGGCTGGACCTTGTCGTTTCCGGATAGAGCACGATGGCGGAGGATGTTGCGAAGGCCATCAGCGATAAGGGCGCCAGGTTCGACGTGTGCGCGATCGCGATGAAGAACCAGCAGGTCGAGAAGAGCCAGTTGCTGCCGAATGTCCAGGTTGTTCCGGATGGCATCGGTGAGATCGTCGCGAAACAGCACGCAGGCTGGGGCTACATCAAGGTAGGGCATTAGGAAAACGGGGACGACATCGGCCGCCCGGCAGTTTTTTTATCCCTTCTAGTTAGCGCCCAAGGATTGGGCGGCCAAAGTCAAAACATGCGCCGGCGGCGGAAGATTTGGGGCGGACCGTCCCAAGGAGTGCGCCGCCAAAGTCAAAAGTGCCGCCGCGCGCCTAACGTTTGAATCGAATGTGGGGACAGACACCGAATTCTCGAAGCTGAGAATTCGGTGTCTGTCCCCAAAACCTTGCGAATCTACTCGTAACGTAAAGCCTTGAGAGGATCGATGGTTGCCGCCGCACGAGCCGGTAGATAGGACGCAAGAAACGCCACCAGCAAAAATAATCCCGAGACCGCCGTGAAGGTGACGGGATCGAGCGCCGCGACCCCAAACAACATCGTCTGCAGATACTGCATCAGAATTGCTGAGCCTGCCAATCCGATCGCCAGCCCGGCGATACTCATGCCGAGCCCATGCTTCAAGACGAGCCCAATCACATCTGCGGTTTGCGCTCCGATCGCTACGCGAATACCGATCTCCTGCGTCCGTTCTTTAACGAAAAAGGACAGAAGACCGTACAGTCCGATCGTTGCAAGTGCGAGCGCTGCCGCGGCGAAGGTGCCAAGCAGCGCAGCATAAGATCGCGGCGTGGTGATGGAGTTGGAGATAACCTGGTCCATCGTCGCGACGTTGTCGACAACGGCTTTCGGATCGAGATCGTGAACGATGCTGCGGATCGATGGAAGGATGGCCGCCGGATCTTTCGTTGTGCGAACAACAAAATAATATCCTTCGCCATAAACCGCCTGAAAATGTTCGGGATCCATGAAGAGTTGCGGCATGGGTTCAGTGTCCGGACCAGCCTGGCGGGTATCGTCGACGACACCGACGATTTCTCCATGAAGAAAGCCTTGGCTGTCGGCGACCGTCTTGCCGACTGGATTCACGCCCTGAAAGTGTGCCTTAACTGCTGCCCGGTTGAGCAGAAAAACCGCCTGTGGATTGCCCCGATCTTGCTCGGCAAACCCGCGCCCGGCGATCAAACGCATCCCCATCGCGCGAAAATAATCGCGGCTGACGACAGCCATACGCCCCGTCTTGCACGTTGCGTCCCCCAATCCGAATCCGCCCCAGGTGAAGCATCCCTGTACCATCGGTAAATTATTGGTGAATGCCGCGGCTTGTGTTCCTGGCAGTAATTGAAGCCGCCTCGCAACTTCCTCCGCAAATGCGTTTTGCTGTTTTTGCGCTTTTTCACCTTGAGGATAGTCCAGCGCCGGTTGAGGGATCTTGAACGTGAGTACATTGGATGGATCGTATCCGAGGCTCGTATTCGCGAGTGTCATAAAGCTTTTGATCAGGAGTCCCGCGCCGATTAATAGAACCATGGTCAGGCTGATTTGACCCACAAGCATTGCAGTACGGACGACGCGCATGGGCACTGCCGTCGTTCCGAATTGCAGATCCATCCGGGTAATGGAGGTGGCCCGGCCAATCTGGAATGCTGGAATAAGACCGAAAAGAATTCCTGTGATTACCGTGAGCAACAGAGTAAACAACAGCGTGGAGGCGTCGATGGCGACTTCATTGAGCCTGGGAATGGCGTTGCCGATCAAATCGAAACGCACCAGATCCGTTCGCGCAAGCCCCTGACCGAGCGCCACAAAAAACCGCGTTCCGGCGATCGCCAATCCCACACCGGCGATGCCGCCTGCTAATGCCAGAACACAACTTTCCGTCAAAAGCTGGCGCAACACGCGCCAGCGGCCGGCGCCCAGGGCCATGCGAATCGCGATTTCCCGATTTCTGGCCGCGGCTCGAGCCAGGAAAAGATTGGCGACGTTGACACAGGCGATAAGCAAAACAAAGCTTACGGCAATCACGAATACAACCAGCGCAGGACGAATTCGGCCGACAAGTTCCTCCTTTAAGGTCATGAGCTGGATGCGGGGCGGACCTGAAGGTTGCGGATCGGCTGAAGACTCGCCGCGCATATATCGCCCTATGGCAGCCGCTTCCTCTGCGGCGGTTGTTAAAGAGACGCCGTCTTTCAGGCGCGCCACCACAGGAAGCCCCAGCAGCCCGGGAACAGGCAACGATAACGGCAACCAGAATTCCGTCTGGGAATCGGGATAAGCAAATTCCCGCGGCATGATTCCCACAACGGTATATGGCGCATTATCCAGCGCCACCGTTTTGCCGAGGATCTGCGGATCGCCTCCGAAAACTCTTTGCCAGGTTCCGAAACTCAGGATCACAACCCTATCCAGGCCGGGCTTCTCTTCATCGGGCGCGAAAACGCGGCCCAACGCGGGCTGCACTTCAAACATGCCGAACAAAGCCGGGGAAACCTGCAGGCCGGACAATCGGACGGCATCGCGGGCCACCAACGTCTTTGAGATCTGCCGTTCCATTGCCATTCCGGATAGCGTTGTCGTCTTCGACCGCCAGTCCTGGAACGAATCTGGACTCATGTCCGTCGTTCGCTCAGCCGCCCCGCTGAAGGATTCGGCGGCAGGAATGTTTTCAACAATCCGAACCAGCCGTTCCGAGTGTTTGTAGGGCAACGGACGAAGAAGAATGGCATTCACGACACTGAATATCGCGGTGTTCGCGCCGATCCCCAGGCCAAGCGTCAGTATCGCAGCCAAGGTAAATGGAGGGCTCCGTTTCATCTGGCGGAACGCGTACCTCAAGTCCTGCATCAAGCGATCGATGCCGGCGGTGCCCCATGCTTCACGAACGTTCTCCGCAGTGCGAAGAGTGCTGCCGAGGGCATGTCGCGCATTCATATGTGCTTCCTGCGGCGTATCCCCGCGTTCCAGACGCTCTTGCGCATCCATTTTGAGGTGGCTGTTGAGCTCGTCTTGAAGGTCTTGCTCGAGCCGATGGCGAGAGAGAACTGCTTTGACACGCCGGAATATATTCGTCATGCACCCTCCTGTTTGCCTGAGGGCCGCATGACCAGCCGGATCGCTTTAAGCAGTTGCTTCCATTTGGATTGTTCCGCAATCAGCTGCTTTTTGCCTGCGCGTGTCAGCCGGTAATACTTAGCGCGTTGGTTCTTGTCGGAGACTTTCCACTCCGAAGCCACCCATCCCTGCTGCTCCAGACGGTGCAGGGCAGGGTAGAGCGTTCCTGCTTCAACTTTGATGAGATCCTCGGACTTGTTCCCGATGACCTGACTGATGCCCAACCCATGCTGAGGCCCCCATTGAAGCGTCTGCAGAATAAGCATGTCGAGTGTGCCCTGAAGCAGCTGTAATCGTTCGTTGCGTTCTTTGATGGACATATAGGGTATAGAGAGTCTATATGCCAAGCTATAGGATGTCTATAGCAAGCCTCCTTTCGGCAGTGTCTCATTTTGAAAGTTCGGGAATAGCAACCCCCCTCCTCGAGGAGGAGGGGGGCCCGAAGGGCGGGGTGGCCGCTCACAATTCATGTTGATTCCAGCCCGACCACCCCGGTCCAACTTCTCTTGATGCTTCCGAGACACCACCGACATTTCCGGAAGGTCGTTTCGGATTCCAGGCTTGTGGTATGTACCCGGCATAAGACGATGCCGGTTTACAAAGTTGGATCGCTACTATTTCACCCGGTGCAGAACGATCGCTTGCTGAGCCCCGCCGAATCCACGGCCGCGGCCGCCCCCGCTGCCCGCGCCGCGTGGTGCGCCGTTGCCTGCAGCTGGGGGAGTGCCTGCCGATCCGGCTCCTGCACCACCACCGCCGCCACCGCCGCGGTTACCGATCACCCGGCCGGTCAGGGTCAGCGTGTTATCGTCCGTCATTTCCAGATTCCAGGTGACGCCTCGGGGTTGCGTCACCCAGGTAACCATCTTTCCATTGATCGTGCCGGTTTCAATGTTGAGAACCGGCGGGTTCCCGATTTCCGTGACGGTGCCGCTGATCTTGCCGGAAGCGTCAGCGGTCAGATCCATAATGATGGCCTGGCCGCCACCGCCGCCCCTGCCTCCTCTTGCGCCGGGCTCGGCGGGAGGCGCATTTTTCTCGGCTTCCAGCGCTGCGGGCACATTATCCGTCTGCCATTTACCGGTCAGTCCGGCCTGGCCGAATCCCGCCACGGCCACCAGCAGTGAAACCGCAATTGTCCATAAAAATCTGCCTTTCATCCTTGTCTCCTCCCGATGTCAGAATTGCTCGATGCGTAATACCATAGGCAGACGCCACTCTCCACAAGTTCTGCTATAATCCCGCCAATTTAGCGTATTGCGGAGAATCGAAATGAAGACAGTGTGGAAACTCGCCGGGCCGATCGTTCTGATCGCGGCATTCGCCGGCTCAGGCTTGGCGCAGTGGCCGGATTTCCATGATTCCAGCGTTCCGCGGGGTCCCGACGGAAAACCGAACCTGACTGCACCCGCACCGAAGACCGCGGACGGAAAGCCGGACCTTTCCGGACTCTGGCAGCTGGCCCGGCCACCCGCCGGACAGAGAGGCCAACGCGGACAGGGACAAGGCACACCGGGAGCCCCGGGAGCTCGCGGCGCGCAGGCGGCCGCTCCGCCCGCGTCTCCTGCTCCGCCCGCACCGCAGGCGGCGACGCCTGGTGGAACACCTCCGGTTTCCAGTTTCAAGAGCATCGGAGCTGGAATGGCAGGTGGCCTCCCGTTGCAGCCCTGGGCGGCCGACCTGGTGAAGAAGCGCTTGGCGGATAACGACAAAGACAACCCGGATGCGCATTGTCTGCCGATGGGTTTCATGCAGTTTCACAATCATCCGGAGCCCCGAAAAATCGTTCAGACCCCTCAGGCGATGTACATCATTTATGAGGCGAACAGCGGGCTCCGCCAGATCTACATGGATGGGCGCAAAGTGCCTGGAAAAGATGCCGATCCGTGGTGGTATGGCTACTCGGTCGGCCACTGGGAGGGAGACACGCTGGTCGTGGAGACCACCGGTTTCCGGGACGGCTTGTGGCTCGATATCGACGGGAATCCCTTAACCGATCAGGCAAAAGTGACCGAACGGTTCCGCCGCCCGAACTTCGGGACGCTCGAAATCGATGTCACAATTGACGATCCGAAAGCCTATACGCATCCATTTACCGTTCGGGTGAACCAGCGTATTATGGTCGACACGGATCTCATCGAGTTCATTTGTGAAGATCGTGATGCTACTCACTATGTTGGGGCAAAATAAGCTTATGAGAAGACACTCTATAATCGCTTTGGGTTTGGGCCTGCTCATACTCGGCCTTTCTTCGACCGTCGCGCTGGCGCACCATTCGTTCGCCGCGCAGTACGACCGCAGCAAACCGGCAACTCTCAATGGACCGGTTACGAAGGTCGACTGGATCAATCCACACGCGCGCTTTTTCATCGATTCGAAGGACGCTTCGGGCAAGGTCGTGAATTGGGAAGTGGAACTCTCGGCCCCCGCCATGCTCCTCCGGCGGGGCTGGACGCGAAACTCGCTGAAGATCGGCGAAGTCATCACTGTCAACGGATCGCTTGCCAAAGACGGCTCGAATCTTTTGAACGCAACCACCGTCACGCTCAGCGACGGCAAGAAAGTGTTCGCGGGATCTTCGGGTGGTGACAGCGATAGTCCGAATCCCTAAAAACTAATTTCAGAATGCATCATTGGAAGTTGCTTCATTTCTTCAATGAAGAAATGAAGCAACCTCCAATGATGCATTGGTCCAATTTTTCAGACCAGTTTCTGTAAAGCTGCGTCGACCTCCGGCGTGGCCGGCAATTCCAGCCGCATCTCATCCTGCAGAACGCCGCGGAGCTCTGAAACCGTTGTGAGTACACGCCGCTCGGTCTCCCCATTCAAATAGTGGATCGCAAATTCGTTGTTGAGGAGGGCATAGCGGCGGTCGCGCGCGGGTCTGGCGGCGATTAATGCATTTACAAACCGGGACTTCGGATGGCAGGAAACGTAGTAATTGGCCATCTCGTAATCCGGCAGCAGCTGCTCCTGAAGCGCGAACCGGTAAAGCGGCTTCCACTGAGTTCCGAGTTTTGCCTGTAAGACGAATTCTCCGCCAGCGCTCTCGAGGCGGAAAGATCCATGCGGAGTGGATTGTTCAATGCCGGGTTGCAGGCGCAGCGGCGCCGTAAGCGTCAAGCCGCCGAATCCGACATCTGCGATGTGTGGGCCGTCTTCCATATCTACCTGCATGAGCATGTGCGTCCGCGGAAGAACGACATCTTCGGGCGTGTTCCAGACCACTCGCGCGGCGAGTCCTGTCACACGAAACCCGACGGTTTCGAGAGCGTGTTTGAAGAATAGATTCTGTTCGTAACAGTATCCGCCCCGCCGGTCGTGGATGAGCTTCTGTTCGAGCGAGGCGGCATCGAGGCGGACCGGCCAGCCAAGAAACGGATTCAGATTCTCGAATGGGATCGTTTCGGTGTGGCGCAGGTGAAGATCGCGGAGAGTTTGCAGGACAGGAGATGCCGCGCCCGAATAGCCGATCCGTTCGAAGTAAAATGCGAGATCGATCGTCATTTGAGGTTTGATTTCAACATGGTGTGTCAGCGACCCCCCGCCGTGCCTTCGGCACGGCTGTCCCCCTTTTCCAGGGGGACAGCCGCCCGCACATTGTGTTGAAATCGAAGGTGCGCTTTTAAGCGACCTTACCGATCACCTTCCAGTAAACCACCGAGAGCACGAGTACGACGAGAACCACAACGGCATAGGTCGACGCGGCAAGCAGCCGCTGTTTTCCGGTAAACGCTTTGTTGCCGGTAAGGCCTTCCGCCATGGCGATCCAGAAATTCTGGTACGACATGAAGAACGGCGCGGATGCAACCGTGGTCGGAGCAACGACAACAAGAGGATTGATGCCGGCTTTCATCAGCACATCGACGAGCGGCAGGAACAAAACAGGAATCACGATGAAGCCGGTCGGGTCGATGAACCGGAGGAGGATCACCGAAATGCTCAGTACCGCCATCAGCAAAAACGTATTGGAACTCATCTGCAGCGCGACCGGAATGAAGTAGCCGCCGAGCCAGTCCGTGATCTTGACGTTTTGAATAACGGTCTGAAGACTGAAGACTCCTCCAATGAATAGCAGGAGAGTCCACGAAACTCCTGTTCCGATATCGGAATCCTTGATGATTCCCGCCAATCCGAAGAGCGCGAGGCCGACCATGCCGACGACGAAGCTCGGAATATGGTGATAACGGTCTGTTGCCCACAGCGCAATGGATGCAATCACGACAACGGCGGTGATCATTTCGCTTTGCTTCATGGAACCCATCCCGTGAAGCTCTTTCTTGGCGAAACCGCTTGAAACTTCCAGCGGAGTGTCGGGTTTGAGCACGAACTGGTTCGCAACGATGATCAGAATGCAGATCAGGAGCGTAGGCAGCGCCATCACCACAGCGTATTCGCCGTAGCTCAACGGCAGGTTCTTCTGCTGGAACACCGACTGGATGACCGGTCCGTTCAGCGAACTCAGCAGGAGGCCGACACCGGGAATCACAGCCATTTCGACGGTGGTCAGAATGATCAGTGCCGATCCCTTGCTGCCGGGCTTGATTCCGAGCGATTGCACGACGGCCCAGGCGATCGGGACCATGATCGCCGTGCGGACGGTCATGGATGGAATGCCCAGGGCCAGGATGAGACCGATTAGAAAGAATGCATACAAAATTCCTGAATAGGTTGCCGGAAACAGCGACAGGATGTAATAAGAGATCCGCTGCGCGAGTCCCGTGTTCTTCATCGCGCATCCATAAAAGAGGACGGCGGCAAGAATCCACCATGAACCTTGCGAGAACCCGCTCAGTGCGTCGGGCACTCGGACGCCGGCGGGAATCATGAGCGCCATCATGAGCACCGACGCGATTCCGTTATTGACCACCTGAAACACCCACATCGTTACGGTGAATGCGACGATGGCGAGTACACGCTGGCCCACCGGCGTCAGTCCCGCAGGTGTGGGCATGTACATGATGATCAATCCGATAACGATCGCCATTGCCAGTCCAGGCCATTTCATTTTGTTCGCACCGGCTGGCGGTGCGGATGTGGCGGGCGCTATCCGTTCCTGTGTTGTTGCCATGTTCAGTCGACTCCTAAGTAGCACGGAATCGTGCAGTTATGATTTGCGGCGTACTATAACACAATCCTGTAACCTGCCGCTGGCGGGGGCGCGCTACAATCCCTGTATGGAATCTTGCCGCATACCCGTTAAAAACTTTCCGGATCCGAAACTGGATGCGCCCCTGGCCCCCGCACCCGGCGAAAAAGCGGCCGTTCTGGCCGGCGGTTGCTTCTGGTGCGTCGAGGCTGTGTTCAGAGAACTCCGCGGTGTGACGTCCGTGCGGAGCGGCTATGCCGGAGACACGGCGCAGACCGCCAATTACCGGACCGTTTGCAGCGGCCAGACGAATCATGCCGAGGCGATCGAAGTCCGCTACGATCCCGGCAAAACGACCTTTGGACAGCTTTTGAAAATTCATTTCTCTGTGGCTCACGATCCGACCCAGCTCGACGGCCAGGGCAACGATATCGGAAGACAATATCGTTCTGCGATATTCTATGCCGACGAAGAACAGAAAAACATCGCCGAGGCATATATACGGCAACTGAATGAAGAACACGTTTTCCACGATCCGGTCGTGACGACACTCGAGCCGCTGCAGCAGTTCTTTGCCGCCGAGGACTATCACCAGGATTACGCGGCCAGAAACCCGAACCAGCCGTATATTGCTTACGTCGCTCAGCCCAAAGTCGAGAAACTACGGAAGAATTTTGCGGACCGTCTGAAAGGGAATTAGCCACAGAGGCGTCATTACGCTTTATGGCGCGGACGACGGCGTTGCCCGTCCCGCTGTCGAAAATCCGAATGAGCGAGTACAATTCCCGATGCTGGCCGCCAGGCGCGTGATCGCGGGCGCCGGCCACTTTCTGCCCCGGGAAAGCCCGGAGGCGGTATCGTCGGCGATCCTGGAAGTCGTCAATTCGAAAGGGTGACTATTGAGACAAAAGAATCAGCCACAAAAGGCACAAAAAACACAAAAGGGATGGATCTCTTGTTTGTGTTTTTTGTGCCTTTTGTGGCTAATTTCCCCGTTGAAGGTTTCGGCGCAATCCATACCTGTGCGCAACGCCGTGACGAAAGCGCTGCCGATGCTGCAGAAGTCGGCCGCCGAGTTCGTCGCCAAGCGATCCTGCGTCTCATGCCATCACAACGCTCTCACGATCCTCACGCTGGATTCCGCCAGGGCGCACGGCTTCAATATCGACGAAACCGTACTGAAAGCTGTCGAAGATAAAACGTTTCGGGAACTGACGGGGCCCGGCGCGGCCGACGATGCCGTTCAGGCCACGACCTTGAACGATCCGACTCCGGACGACAGCTACCTTTTGATGGCGGCTCACGATGCCGGTTTGCCCCGGGATTTGACGACTGCGGCTTATGCCATTCGGCTCGCTCGATGGCAGCGCGACGGCCATTGGATTACATCCGACTTCCGCCCGCCGCACTCGAGCAGCTTGTTCATGACCACGGCGACTGCCGTACGCGCCATCCGCTCCTACATGCCGGAAGAATTACAAGGCGAACGCGAGGCAGTTCTTGGGCGCGCTCGCCAGTGGCTCTTTGAAAATCATCCGATATCGACTGAGGACGCCGCTTTCCGGTTGATGGGTCTGGTCTGGTCCGGCGCGGCTCGCGAGCAGCTGAACGCCGCGCAACGCGACTTACTCGCGCTGCAAAAGACAGCCGGAGGGTGGCCGCAGCTGCCTGGTTACGAGGCCGACGCTTACTCGACGGGCGAGGCGCTCGTCGCTTTGCATGAAGCAGAAGTCCAAACTGCCAATCCGGCTTTCAGTAAGGGACTGAAGTTCATCCTCTCCACGCAGGCGCCTGACGGCACCTGGCATGTTCACACGCGGATGCTATCGCCGGCCGACATCAGCCCGAAGTACTTTGCGACCGGATTTCCGTATGGAAAAGACGAGTTTCTCTCCTACGCTGGAAGTTCCTGGGCCGTTATGGCGCTTCTCAGTACGCTGCCGGAGACTCGACAAAACAGCGGTGCGGTTCCTGCTGAGGGCGGCGCGAACACTCCGGCATGGCTTCGAACCGCGATGTTTGGAACCGCGCGCGAACTCGGCTCCTTGCTCGAGAGTGGTCTCGATCCCAACTCCAAAACGAAGGGCGGCACGACGCTGCTCATGGCTTCCGTCCTCGATCCCGAAAAGGTCCAGATGCTGATCGCGCGCGGAGTGGATGTGAAGGCGAGATCGGCATCTGGCCATGACGCCCTCACGATCGCTGCCGCTTATCGTGGAACGTCGCGCTCGCTGCAACTTGTTCTCGATGCCGGTGCGGAAGCCCAACCTGCCGAGGGCCAGCGGGTCCGCAACACGCCGCTCGAATTTGCCTCAATGACGGGTGATCTGGAGAACGTGAAGCTGCTGCTCGCTCGCGGCGCCAAGCCTTCGGAGAAAGCGCTGTCGCAGTCCGTAACGTTTGGTTATCCCGACGTCGTTCGATTGTTGATCGCGGCAGGTGCAGACGTGGTTGGGCTTAAAGACGGTTCCGGCGTCAATCTCCTCCACTGGGCCACGATCACCGACCGGCCCGCCCTGATACCGGTGCTCGCTGAAGCGCACGTCCCGATAAATGAAATGGACGACAATGGCTTCACGCCGCTGATGTACGCCGCCACCATTGATTTCGGCGATGATGATGTGTTGAAAGCCCTACTTAAGGCCGGTGCAGATAAGACGATTCGGAACCTGGAAGGTCGAACGCCGCTGGCTCAGGCGAAGTACTATAAGCACTCACACCTTGAAGCTGCGCTGCGATAGGCGCTCTCACGAAAATCTTGCGGCCCTGGAGGACCGTCTCGGTCACCAGCAGAGGCACCGACCAGGCAAACCAACTTGCCGCAGCCATGCGCTCTACCAGAGTGCCGGCGCGAACCATTTCAAAGACCGTCGTCAGGACGCGAAGCGTGACGAATCCGAACGTTACCACGTAACTGCGGATCATCCACTCCCGATGCTGCTCGACCATTCCGCGGCAGATCGCAATCGTAGCCAGCGCCGTTGTGACGATCCATGCGCATCCCATCGCGGTCAGGCCCATTCCGAAGACCCAGCCGAAATCCGTGTGAAATGCGAGATAGAACGCAGCTGTTCCGCTCATGGCCACAGCTGTGACGTAACCGATACCGAGCACTCGATGCAGTACTTTCGCCCGCTGATTCAGCCCAAGCCAGAACTGCAGCGGTCCCAAAAGGATCGCGCCGCTGCCCGCGAGAATATGCATCGTTAGCCATTCGCGCCGCGGCCCATAAATACCGAAACGTCCGGGATCCCCGCCCACATAATTCAGGACGAAACCATAAATAAACCACAATGCAATGGCGGCCGGTGCGAAGACAAAGACGTTGCCTCGATTGCGCATGGCTGACGCTGACCTTGCAAGATCGAGACCAATTGGGGGGAATAGATAACTGCTGAAAGGGCGAAACTTAACGCGTCATGAGAGGGTGGTAATTGCCACCCTCTCATCAACTACGTTGAAAAATTCCACGGCGTCAGATTATGAGCTTTTGTGAAAATGAAGATGCTGGCGGAGGTCCGGGCCGAATTCCTTGAGGACGTTGGAAAAAGTATCGCTTCCAATCGTCCACATCCAGGTCTGGCTTCGTTGAGACCACGAATTCATATTAGGCGTGTATGCGTTCGAGATACCGGTGGCCATCGCGTTCCCCAACCATTCCGATGCATTGAAGGTCTTGTTTCCGGAGTCGTTTTTGGCAACGACGATCTGGCCAAGGGCTCCAAACAGGCGGTGCGAAAAGGTTCCACTGCCCATGCGGAAATACCGCGGATCCTGGTGAAGGACGACAGGCAGGAAGCCTTCAGTCAGCATATTTCCGACAATCTGGGTCGAGGACCATCGAACGTACTGATTACCGAAGGATGCGATTCCCGTTCCGTAAACCGGATCGTGGCTTCGGGTCATCATCGTCAAAGCGCCCGCCGTAACATAGGTCGGCCAATCGAAGGAATCGTGGCTCGCAATACTGAGTTTTTGTTTGGCAGTAAGCGGCATGAACGGCGCAGTGCCGTCCGTGGTTCTGTAATTGGGTACCACACCGAACAATCGCTTGCTGGGCTTTGAAGGATCGGCTTTGCTTTCGATTTTTGCGGGATCCGTTCCTGGATCAGTACTGGGATCATCGCTGGACTGGGCGGGCAATGGAGCCACGCCGACCAATAATGTAAGTAATAAGAAACAATGTAAAAAACTTTTACAACTCAATACACCCTCCACACTCTTTAATAAGACGCCTCACCACGGCCTGAGGTTACGACAACCTTCAGGGCAAATGGTTTATGGAAACCTTATGAAGTCCGCTCAAAAGCTCGGTATTTGGACGGTTCAGGTGTGAAAACGGGCAGATCCAAAAAATAATAAACGGTTACATATCCAAATGGCGGCCGATCCCGCGTTCGACGGCCCTCTCGTAGACCAGCTTTCCGATGGCGACATCTTCCATGGCGATGCCTCCGGACTTGAATATGGTGATGTCGGATGCGGCCGCACGGCCTGGTTTGGAACCGGCGATGACATCGCGCAATTCGGCAAAATCTTCCCAGTGGCGTTTACCCGTTTCGATGGCGGTAACGAACTCGCCAGCCTCGAGTTTGCACTGGTCGAGGGAATCGACCACGATACGGTTCGACCGCAGAACCGTTTCATCGTCAAATTCGCGCCTGATCAGCGTGTTGCCCCCGGCCGCGTTGACATGCGTGCCCGGTTGCAGCCATTCGCCTTTCAGGACGGGGTCGCGGCTGTTCGTGATCGTCGTCACAATCTGGCTGGAGCGGACGGCATCCTCGGCGGATCGTGCCGCGACAAGTTGAGTCTTCACTTGAGGCTGCATCTTCTTAATGAATTCATAACGGCGCTCCGGCCGTTTGCTGACGATGAAGACCTGATTCATCCTCCGTACGGCATCGAGTGCGAGCAATTGCGTTTGGGCCTGCCAGCCGGCGCCGAAAATCGTGGCCTGGGTTGAATCGGCGTTGGAGAGAACCTGCGTTGCCAGACCGGTCGCCGCGCCGGTGCGTTTCTGTCCGAGAGCGTCGGCTTCCATCAGGGCAAGAAGCTCCATGGTCTGAGCGGAGTACAGAAAAAAGAAGAATTTCGCCTGGCCGCCTCCGACCGTGTAGGCCTTGTAGCCGAAGTATCCCGGGATTGCTCCCGCCATCAGATGCAGCGCGCCGCCAGGCACGCGAATCCGGCTGCGCGGGTTGTTCCAGGCGCGGCCGGCGCTCTGATCGCGAAAGGCCGCGTCGAGCACTTCGATGACTTCGGGCACAGCGACGAGGTTTTCGATCTCCTCTTCCTTAAGGTAGAGCGCTTTCATTTGGTTTCCATCACGAAGACGCCGTTCCAGTCTTCGGACGGTGGCGATTGTTTCAAGTGTTCGCAGCGGTCGAGGTAGATTTGCGACAGGTAGTCCGCCGGGTTGAGGTCCAGCGCCTCGCGGAAGGCCTTGGCCGCTGCGTCCCAGCGGCGATCCCGGTACGACCGTATGCCGTCCCGGAACGCATTCAGGACCTCCACGATATTGGGGAATGTTTCATCGGAGTGATAATCGACAATCTCGTACAGACCCACAGGCTGCGTTTTCCCTTTAACGATGACGCGGTCGATCTCCCGCGTGCGGTAGGTTCCACGGAGCCTCTTGAAGGTGTACTCACTCACCAGCAGGCGGGCGTGGTATTGCTTGCACGCGCCCTCGAGCCGCGA